>JBPCXR010000173.1:0-16684 GCA_051027215.1 Pseudomonadales bacterium
AAGCCGGGGCATCGAAATACAATTGTGTTTCAAGCCAGTGCGCGATGAAGGATCCCGCGTAGGTGGCTTCACCCGCCTTCGAGCGTAACGTCATCTCGATCGTCGTTAGCGGGCAGATGACACCAGACCATGATTCGAGTACCACTACGGCGATCGCTAGCAGGTGTCCTATGCGAAACCACAGGTTTCGAATCCAAGCCCAGTGGAGGAGCTTGCCGACAATGATTAGTAGTAGTCCCAGCACTACAAAAACTACGAACGCAACGTGTAACAACAACACGGCGTCTGCTGCCATACGATAGATCACGCTGTTAGGCACAAGCGATTCTCTGGGTAGTTTGAATGGCTCCTGCAATACCGGCGAGATCGTTCGCTGGCGGGCAGATCAGAATGGCGAGGCTAGCGCCAATGCTGAGCCAGGTCGAGATCTTTGCGCAGCGATTTTTTTGCAGCAGTCGACTCTATGGTCTAATTGTAGGGCCAGAAGTTTGGAGGGCAGTTGCTTTGTCATTGAGGAATAACATCGATAGGCACGGATTCTTTCGTGCGGTGGTTGCTCGGATGTTGCAGGCCTTGGAGCAACACGTTGGTCTGCACATCTGGTCGATCAATGTCCGGCCACTCGCGGAATCTTTTGATATTCCCCCTGAACACTCAGACAAGCTACGCATTGCCCGTCTAGACTTGGAGGAAACATTACGGGCCGCAGAACAAGATGATCTCCAGCTGAGCGCAAATTTCGTTCGCGCGGCTTTTGCGAGAGGAGATATCTGCGTTGGCGCGTTCGACCATGAACGCCTGGTGGCTTACACCTGGCGCAGTACGAGTGTCGCGCCCATCACTTTAGATCTGTGGATTCGAATCGACGTTCGCCCCCAAGCTTATGGGTACAAAAGCTTTGTACATCCGGGTTACCGCGGCCGTAGACTCAACGATTCTGTTGGACGGTACTGCGACCCACTGCTGTTTCAGATGGGTATCAAACACAGAATCGCCTACATTGATCTGCACAACCTTTCATCGATTCGGGGTACGTTCCGAGACCCGAAAACGCAGCGAATCGGTTACGCTGGGTACCGTAAGCGCGATTCAAACTATTGGACCTTTCGAACCAAAGGCGTACGCGACTATCTTTCCTTCGAGGTCCGCACTTAGTTCGTTGCCGCCCGTCGATAGTAATACTGCTTGGGCGACTCGGCGGCTTGTTGTTTCGCAATGGCCTCCGCTGATTCTGCTCGCTCTCGAATTTGTGCCCCTGTTATCGAGCCGCCGAGTTGCTGCGCGATTCGCTCATAGATCTCGCTGCGCACGTTTTCGCAGTAGTCGCTGTAGCAATCCTGCTGTGAGGGGTAGATCAACGTGCAGCCGTTACTCTGTACGAGCACCGTCTCGGTTGCACCGGTGTCGTCCGCCAACTCGAGCGTGTAGTTCTGATCGCTGCCGCCAATGAGCCGGTAGCGGCGCTCGATCGGCCCGACATTAGGGATGTCCAGCGTTGTGGTTTCACCGGAGATGGTCAGAATCGCGACGTGGTCGGCCTGAGCGCTATCGTGGCCTTTGAACGTCAGTTCTACATCGACGCCCCAAATGCCTTCGATGCCGGGGGCAGTATTTGCATCGCAATCGGCGAATCCCGGAAATGCGGGGGTTGCCGATAAATCCACCTCATTCGCCAATGTTGCTGCACTCAACCAACCACTCAGCGCCAGGAAAATTGCTCTGCAGCCTACTTGCATGGCTTCCCCCGTGATCCGGCACTCAATTTGGCTCAGAGGCCGCTGATACAATATGTAACAAATTGGTCATGCCAAGTTGCACATTGGCTCCCCAGCCGTTGCTAGTATGCGCGCGCCCTGGAGCACCGTGATCCTGGGTCATCGAATTTTTGTCACGCTAACCCAATTTTGGCACCGCTTTAGTCACATGGCCTTGTATCAGCGTACAGTCAAGAATGCCATCCGCGCCACCGGCGTGGGGCTGCATAGCGGCGAGAAAGTCTATGTCACCCTGCGACCTGCGCCGGTAAACACCGGCATTCAGTTCCTGCGAACGGATCTAGACAACGGCGTGCTGATTCCTGCTCGAGCCGAGAACGTTAGCGATACCACCATGGCAACCACTTTGGTGCAGAACGACAGTTCAATCTCCACGGTCGAGCATCTCATGTCGGCGCTAGCGGGCCTTGGAGTCGACAACCTCATCGTAGAGGTGAGCGCGCCGGAACTGCCGATTATGGATGGCAGCGCTGCACCCTTTGTTTTTTTGCTGCAGTCCGCGGGTTTTGCCGAGCAGGAAGCGCTGAAGAAGTTCATCCGTATTAAGGAAACGGTTAGCGTTGCTGACGGCGACGTCACCGTCATGCTCAAACCCTACGATGGCTTTCGACTGGAATACACGCTGCTTTACGACCATCCGGTGTTTAAACGCCACTGTTCTCGCAGCGTCGTGGAGTTTTCCACCACGGCCTACGTACGGGAAATTAGCCGTGCACGAACCTTTGGCTTTCTAGCCGATTACGAAAAACTGCGCTCCATGGACCTGGCTCGTGGTGGCAGTCTGGACAACGCGGTAGTTGTCGACGACTACGAGATCCTCAACGATGAGGGTCTGCGACTCGAAGATGAGTTCGTCAAACACAAGATTCTGGATGCCATCGGCGATCTGTATCTGCTGGGCTACCCTTTGATCGGCACCTTCGCTGGGCACAAATCTGGCCATGGGCCCAACAACCAGCTGTTGCGGCGCTTGTTGGCCCATCCCGAGGCCTATGAAATTGTCACCTTCCAGGACGACAGCCAGGCGCCTAGCGGCTACGGACTGCCGGACCTGGCAGCCATTGCCTGAACAGGTGATGAAACCAGCCCGCTGATCCGGGCTAAATCTGTGCGCCAAATCACAGTTTGAACAGCGATTCGGGTTCAATCGGGGCTCATCTCGGACACTCAGTTGCACTTCAGGCACACTGCTCCCAAGTCAGCATAGGATTCGCCCTAGGGCGTCTCGAAGTCGTGCGACTGGTGTTCAGCAACGCGAATCTTCATCTGGGTGGCTTGAGCAAAATGACCTAGATTCCGCAGCTGCGGAAGCAGCTCGGGGCGCATAAAGCGTAGCCGGGTGGCAATAGAAGCGTTGCGGCAGACGACTGTCAGCTCTGTTCCGCGGATATCCGTCACTTTGACGCCGCGACCCAGAGTAGGCGGTAGTAATGCCTGTAGTTCCGCCGTCCAGGCTTCCTGATCCGATGCTTTATCGAGTAGTTTTTGCAGCGGAGTGAAGCGCCTGTGGCCTTCTGTCAAGAGATCGTCTATCTTTCGCGTCATTGTGGGCGTCCTGCTGGACTTTGCAGAACATTCTGCTTATATCTACAGAGAGTCTGCACCGAGGTCGGTGCCTTACACTGGGTCATCATAAGAGTCAGCGGTGAGCGTTCACAAGGTGGACGAGCACTAGCAGACCAGCGCATGCTGCGTTCTGGGCGATCAGTACGCATGTGGCGCAGACCACAAATTACGAAAACTGGCTGCCAATGGTTCTGGGGGATCAAACGGTGAAGCTCATAGTGCTGAAAGACGGCGGAGTGGCACACTCTGTCCGCGTATCGGCCGCCCGGCTCAGTCTGGGTGGAGCGTTCGCTGCTGCGGTATTGCTGGGCAGCGCCACGTTTGGCTATCGCCTTGCTGGCGACACCAGCGATCGCGATCAAGAAGTCGCCGCGCAAGTCTCCCAGTGGCAAGGGCAGATCGCCAACCATCAGCAAGAGCTGGAAACCATTAGCCAAGATGCCCAGGCCACCAGCGAAGCGGTGGGTCGGCAGCTAGCGCGAATGCAGGCCAGGCTGCTGCGCATGGAGGCCATTGGTTCTCGGGTCGTAGAGATCGCTGACCTAGACTCTGAAGAATTCAATTTTGTCGAACAGGCTCCTCAGGGTGGTCCGGTGGGTCGCCAGGTGGTGGTGCCGTTGCAGAACCTGCAAACCGATCTGGACACCCTAAGCATGCGTCTTGCGACTCGCGAGCGGGAGCTAGGTATGCTTGAGTCCCTGCTGACAGACAATGAGTACCGGCGCGACGTAGCCGTCGAAGGCCGCCCGATTACTTGGGGTTGGCTATCTTCTAACTTCGGCAATCGGGTCGACCCCATCAGTGGCAAGAAGGGCTGGCATGCTGGTGTGGATTTCGCGGGTAAAGACGGCTCTGACGTAATTGCAGTAGCCAGCGGCGTGGTGACCTTCTCTGGCAAGCGTTCGGGCTACGGCAAACTGGTCGAAATCAATCACGGCGACGGCTATCGCACGCGCTACGCTCACCACAAAGAACTCAAAGTCGTGAGTGGCGACATCGTCAAGAAAGGTCAGGTGATCGGCCTCATGGGTAGCTCAGGTCGCTCCACCGGCCCCCACGTGCATTTTGAAGTACTCAAGAACGGTAAGCACGTGAATCCGGCGAAGTACGTCGCCACGCGAAAGTAGGTTTGGGTTGCTAGAGGTCGGCTGACGGGTTTTGCCCCTTCAGCGCCCTCCGCTTCGCGGTTTGACGGTTGCCGAAGAGGCAAAACCCGTCACCCGCCCGCGCCTATCCCAACTCTATTTGTCTGAGTTGTGAACTGTAACTTCTCCACCTTCGAATAGCTGTGCCCTTCTCATAGCATAGCGATTTCATAGCAGAACATTCAGCTCGCTCCAGCCGCCATCCGCACAGGGTGTTTGTGGTGCGAGGTTGGTTGGGCAGAGCGCGGTGAGGCATGGCCCTCGCGCAACCGTCAAAGCCGCTCCGCGGCAGGGCGCGCGAGGGCCATGCCTCACCGCGCTCTGCGACCCACACCCTCACAACTCACTTCCCCTTACGCTATTATTGCGCCCGTTTTAAAACACCGGCCTTACCGAATGGTTCTGCGCGCTCTCTTTGGATCGAAAAACAATCGCGAGCTCAAACGTATGGGCAAGGTTGTTAAGATAATTAACAATCTTGAGCCCGAGTTTGAAGTGCTGGACGACGCCGCGCTGGCTGCAGTGACGAACACTTTGCGAGCAGAGCTGGCGGACGGCACGGACCTCGACAAGCTCTTGCCTCGGGCCTTTGCCGCTGTGCGCGAAGCTTCAAAACGGGTTAGGGGTGAGCGTCACTTTGATGTGCAGCTCATCGGTGGCATGACCTTGCACGAAGGGCGCATCGCCGAGATGCGCACAGGTGAGGGTAAAACCCTCATGGCCACGCTAGCCGCGTATCTGAACGCGCTACCAGGCGAAGGCGTGCATGTGGTCACCGTGAACGACTACCTGGCCCGGCGCGACGCCGAGTGGATGGCGCCAATTTACGAAGCCCTAGGCTTGAGCGTTGGGGTGATTCAATCCCAGCAGGATCCGGCGCAGAAGCACGAGGCTTACCGGGCAGACATCACCTACGGCACCAACAACGAATTCGGCTTTGACTATCTGCGGGACAACATGGCGTTTTCGTTGGAAGATCGTTTTCAGCGCGAACTCTATTTTGCCGTGGTCGACGAAGTTGACTCGATTCTGATTGACGAAGCGCGCACGCCGCTGATTATTTCTGGACCGGCAGAACAAAGTACCGAGCTCTACGAGGTCATGAACAAGCTGGCCCCGAAGCTTGAGCCGGTTGTGGTAATCGAAAGCCTAGATCCGGGCGTGGAAGCCGACGGCGACTTTGTGGTGGATGAGAAAAACCGCCAGGTTGAGCTTACCGAGCGTGGCCATCAGCTGGTAGAAGACGAGCTGATTCGCATGAAGCTGCTGGAAGAGGGCGACAGCCTGTACTCCGCATCCAATTTGAATCTGCTTAGTCACGTGCATGCCGCGCTCAAAGCCCATGCACTGTTCAAGCGTGATGTCGACTACATGGTGCAGGGCGGTGAAGTGGTGATCGTCGATGAGCACACTGGTCGGGCGATGCCTGGTCGACGGTGGTCTGAGGGCATCCACCAGGCGGTCGAAGCTAAAGAACGGGTACCGATTCAAAACGAAACGCAAACGCTAGCTTCAACAACGTTTCAGAATTTCTTTCGGCTCTACGGCAAGCTTTCTGGAATGACGGGTACGGCCGATACCGAGGCCTTCGAGTTTCGCCAAATCTATGGGTTAGACGTGGTTGTGATTCCGACTCACCGACCCATGGTTCGCAAAGACGAAAACGATCTGGTGTATCTGTCAATCGATGAAAAGTACGATGCGATTGTCGAGGACATCAACGACTGTAAACAGCGCGGTCAGCCCATATTGGTCGGCACGGCCTCCATTGAATCTTCCGAGCGCTTGTCCACGGAACTGAACCGACGAGGGATCGAGCACAGCGTTCTCAACGCAAAACAGCACGAGCGCGAGGCCGAGATCATCGCTCAGGCAGGTGCGCCGGGTAGCATCACGATCGCCACCAACATGGCCGGTCGCGGTACCGACATCGTCCTTGGGGGTAACTGGGAGGCTGAGGCTGCTGCGCGGAATCTGAATGAGGCGGAGTCCGCGAAGCTCAAGGCCGAATGGGAAAAGACTCATGCTGGGGTGCTCGAGGCAGGCGGTCTGCACATCATTGGTACCGAACGGCACGAGTCTAGACGCATCGATAACCAGCTTCGCGGTCGCTCGGGACGCCAGGGTGACCCAGGCTCGAGCCGTTTCTACTTGTCTATGGAAGACAACCTGATGCGCATATTCGCATCGGACCGAATTCGCGGTTTGATGCAATCCATTGGCCTGGAGAAAGGTGAGGCGATTGAGCACCGCATGGTGAACAACGCCATCGAAAAGGCCCAGCGCAAGGTTGAGGGGCACAACTTCGACATTCGCAAGAACTTGCTCGAATACGATGACGTTGCCAACGATCAGCGACAGGTGATCTATCAGCAGCGCCGAGACCTTATGGCCGCTGAAGATATTTCTGAGACGATCGACGGCTTGCGAGCCGAGGTGGTAGACAATCTCGTCAGCGACTACGTGCCACCGCAGACTGTAGAGGAACAGTGGGACATCGCGGGTCTCGAAGAAGCACTAGTGACCGAGTTCAACAGTCGCCAGCCGGTCGCAGATTGGCTGGAGCAGGAAGATGACCTGGACGAAGATCAGCTCCGCGAACGCGTGCTTGCCCAGATCGATACGGAGTATGAGGCCAAGGGCGAACAGTGGCGCGCGCAAGGGGTGGACATGCGCCAGGTAGAAAAGCAGATCATGCTGCAGGTGCTGGATCAGCGCTGGAAGGAACACCTGGCGACCATGGATTACTTGCGGCAAGGCATTCACTTGCGCGCCTATGCCCAGAAACAGCCGAAGCAGGAATACAAGCGCGAGTCTTTTGAACTGTTTCAAGCACTACTTGAAAACATAAAAAGCGATGTCACTCGTTTGTTGATGCGCGTGCAGATCGAAACGCCAGAAGAAGTCGAGGCACGAGAGCGTGAACGCCGCGCCGAAGAAGAGCGTCGAATGCGTTTTACCCATGCTCAGTCTTCGGCGTTGGCTCAGGGTGGCGCAGAAGCGGAACCTCAGCGGCCAGCGGAGCGGCCAGAAACCTTCGTGCGCGAAGATCGCAAGGTCGGTCGCAACGAACAGTGCCCATGCGGGAGCGGCAAGAAGTTCAAGCACTGCCACGGTAAGGCGGCCTGATGGCGGTAAACTGTCCGCAACCGGCAGAGCTGCTGCCGGTCCGGGGCATTCGCATCGCAACTATGGCTGCGGCGATCAAGTCCACTGAGCGGGACGATCTGGCGGTGCTACTGCTGTCAGCGGAGGCAAAAGTCAGCGGCGTATTTACCCGCAGTCATTTCAAGGCTGCTCCGGTCCAGCTCTGTGAGCAGTATCTCGGCGCGGGAGAGCCCGTGGGAGCTCTGGTAATAAACAGCGGTAACGCCAATGCGGCTACCGGCGAGCCTGGATTAAGCGACGCCCGCGAGATCTGCGATGCCGTTGCACAGCGCTTTGCCGTCGCCGGTGCGGTGTTACCTTTTTCTACCGGCGTCATCGGCGAGCGGCTTCCGGTTGCCAAGATAACCGAGGCCTTGGCGAGCGGTGACGCACAAGAATCTGCGGCTGCCTGGCTGGCAGCGGCGCGGGCCATTATGACCACAGATACGGTGCCCAAAGCAGTATCGGCAATGCTTACGGTGGCGGGGGAGCCAGTAAACATCACCGGTATCGCCAAAGGTTCCGGCATGATTCGACCGGACATGGCGACCATGCTCAGTTACTTAGCCTGTGATGCCAAAATTGCGCAACCGTTGTTGGATCGCCTTTGCGCGCAGTTGGCAGACGCCAGCTTCAATCGAATCACCGTGGACGGCGATACATCGACCAACGATTCGTTCGTGTTGTTGGCGACTGGTCAAGCAGACCATGCTGAGATCAACTCGGTTACAGACGCCGGCTATGAGGCGCTGGCTGCTGGGTTGCAGTCGGTGGCCGAAGAGCTTGCCCAACGCATCGTCCGCGATGCCGAGGGCGCGACGAAATTTGTGACCATCAGCACCAAAGGTGGGCGTAGCACCGAGGATTGTCTTGCAGTGTGCTACACCATCGCCGAATCGCCCCTGGTCAAAACAGCGCTGTTCGCAGCGGATGCTAATTGGGGAAGGCTATGTATGGCCATTGGCAGGGCTAAAGCCACCGTAGACGCCAGTAAAGTGAGTCTACACATTGGTGATCACTGCATTGCCCGCAATGGCCTGATGGACGACGCCTACGATGAAGCCATCGCCACCGCCATCATGCAGCAAGATGAAATCGCGATAACCTGCGATCTGGGTTTGGGCGCTGCGCAAGAAACCGTGTGGACCTGCGACCTGTCGTATGACTATGTGCGCATCAACGCGGAATATCGAACTTAACGTTCAAGTACGCAGTTCGCATAAGTGGTCGTTGTCTCTGGCCAATCTGAAAATACGCCGCTGACGCCGACTTCGCTGGCGAGCAAGTGCAAAACCCGTAGCACATCACCTTCGTCTTTTAGCGCATCGACCACTGTTCGATAGTAGTAAGTTCGCCCGTCTCGATGCTTGATTAGGTCTGCGATTGGGCCGGAGCGCTCTAGGGTCCAGGCCACCAGCTGCAGCCCGGCCGCACGCGCTTGTTTAGCGTAATCGGACGGCACCATGACACCGTTTTCGTTGCGGATGAGGAAGTACAGCGGCGGCGCCAGAAAACGCACGCCCATCGCCCGCAATGCAGCGAAGCTGGGGCCGACGCCTGCGACCCCGGGGTCTGAGGGGTCTTTTATGTCGATGTGGGCATCGCGACTGTCGAGCAGGAGAGCCTGGCGACCGAACTCCGGTGCTGCTCGCAACCAGTAGGCGACGTCTTCCGGATTAAACGACTGCACAAAGACGTTTTCGGGAGCGATGTTGTGGTCGTTGTAATGATCGATCAGCAGCTGGGCGTACGCGGTTTGGCTGTAGGGCAGCTGAGCATCAGCGGCTTTCAGTTCCGGAGCGTGGGCTCGGTCGAGACGACTGATGAGCTCGATGCTGTCGCTGAGCGTCATTAGCGTTCCGCAGCCTGGGTACTGTTGCGGCGCTAAAGTCCGCGCGCCGTGCATGTATCCTGCGCGAGTTTTTGCGTCAGGGTTGGCGGTATCGTGCTTGCCGCAGAGGGAGCGAAACTCCGCCAATGTTAGATCGCTGGTGCAGCATTCGACGCTGGCAGGCTGATCATCGCCTGCACCCCGAAACGGTGTGCGGCACTTTTCTCTTAGTGGCGTTTCCAAAATGTTGGTGGTGCGATGCAGGTCGCATTGAGAGTGACGGCAGACCAACTCACCATCTTTTGTGAAGGTCACGTCGCACTCGATTACTCCAGCGCCCTGACGTGCGGCGGCCAAGTACGATTCTCGGGTGTGTTCCGGGAACAATGCTGGAGCGCCTCGATGGGCGATAGAAAACCGGTGGGGCTCAAGGCCACTGTCGCAACTTTCTATGGCCTGACGCAACGGTCCAGGCGTTAGCTTGCTGGCAAGGTATAGGGCTCGGTTGGGTTGCGGCAGCGGCGTATCGCTAAGGTATGCAGACCAGTGTCCGAATCCATTGTCGGCGAGCGAAGGGGTGCTGCAACTCAGCAGTATCAGGCCAAACAGCAGACAGCGGTAGCTGCCACGCTCAGGGTTTCGGATTGTCTTCGGAAAATCGCTCATCGGTTTCAGATCGGCCTGGAATGCTGTGACGCTCATCGGCCCAGTCCCCAAAATCGATGAGTTTACAGCGCTCGGAACAAAATGGCCGATGTGCGTTGCTGGCGGTCCAGGCTACGCTGGCTTTGCAGTTGGGGCACTGCAGAATTCGCGGTGGTTGCTCGCTGCTCATTCTCCATGCACCTGCTGGGCCATGGCTAGGTACTGCTCGTGCAGGCGTGCAACTTCTCGATCCAGGTGCTCAAGATCCTGATCGTTGACGATTACATCGTCGGCCATGGCCAAGCGTTCTTCCCTGGTTATCTGGGCGTCGATGATGGCGCGCACCTGTTCTGCGCTGCTAGCGTCTCTTGCTACGGTGCGTTCAATCTGAATTTCTACCGGAACATCCACCACCAATACCCGCTGGCAGTAACGCGATTGTCCTGTTTCTGCCAGCAGCGGGCTGGCCAGGATCGCGTAAGGGCTACCCGCGGCGCGCAGGTGATCGATCAGGTACTGGTTGATTAGCGGATGGGTGAGTTGTTCCAGCCAGCGCCGCTGTGCTGGGTCAGCAAAGACGATGTCCCGGAGGGCGCGACGATTGAGGCTGCCGTCCTCGCTGATCAGGTGCTCACCGAAATGCTCGGCAATGCTGACCAGGGCAGGTTGGCCTGGCTCAACTACCGCGCGAGAGGCCAGGTCCGCATCGACGACGTCGATACCCTGAGTTGCAAAGCGATCCGAAACCGCGGTTTTACCGCTGCCGATACCACCGGTAATCCCCACCACAAAGTCTGCCAAGGCAACGCCCGTTACTGTCCGCCAAGAAGGCCCAAGACGTTATCACGGAAGATCAGACAGACCCAACCGCCAACGGCGAGGAACGGGCCGAATGCAATGGGTTGGGAGACGTGCTTGTTGTTGCGCACGATGCCAAACACCGCGTATACCAGGCCGGCAATAGAAGCAATGAGAATGGTCGCGGGCAGCACCTGCCAGCCGAGCCAGGCGCCGACCGCTCCGAGTAGCTTGAAGTCGCCGTAGCCCATGCCTTCTTTGCCGGTGGCCAACTTGAAGGCCCAGAAAGTGCTCCAGAGAAACAGGTATCCAGCAATTGCGCCAATCACCGCATCTGGCAAGCTCACGAAACCGCTCCAGACCCACACACCCAAGTTGAACAACAGCCCCAACCACAATAGCGGCAGCGTTAGTTGATCGGGTAACAGCTGGGTATCGAAATCGATGAAGGTGGCGGCGATGAGAATCCATGTGAACAGCAGCGCTGCCGCGCCCGTAACGGTGAAGCCAAAAGTAGCGACGGCGACGACCGACATTACCGCGGTGAGAAGTTCGACGCCCGGGTAGCGGGCGGAAATGGGCGTTTGGCAGTTACCGCACTTGCCCCGTAACCACAGCCAGCTGATTACGGGGATATTCTGCCAGGACTTAATTTGCGCACTGCAGCCGGGGCAACGGGAACGCGGCACCATTAGATTGAAGGGTTCAGCGCTGGCGTCGGCCTCGGCGATGGCCATCGCGGCTTCATCGTCATCGGCGAGATGTGCTTTGGCTTGGGTGGTCCACTGCCGTTCCAGGATGACAGGCATGCGGTAGATCACCACGTTGAGGAAACTGCCGACGCACAGGCCTAGCCAGATGATGACTACGACGCCGAGCGCGCCGTAGCTGAGCAATGGTTCAGTGAACACGGTAAGCCGATTTAGGCGCCGACGACCGCACCCAACTGGAAGATCGGTAGGTACATTGCAATGATCAAGCCACCAACCAGCACGCCGAGAACTGCCATGATCATCGGCTCCATCAGTGCAGTGAGGTTATCGACTGCGTTGTCGACCTGCTCTTCGTAGTAGACGGCTGATTTTTCTAGCATGTCATCTAGCGCGCCGGCTTCTTCGCCAATGGCCACCATCTGAATGACCATGTTCGGAAATACCCCGGTGCTACGCATAGAGAAGTTTAGCTGTTGGCCTGTGGAGACATCGTCTCGTACTCGTAAGACTGCATCGCGGTAGACCGAGTTGCCAGTTGCCCCAGCAACAGAGTTCAGCGCATCGACTAGCGGCACGCCTGCGGCGAAGGTAGTCGCCAGGGTGCGAGCGAATCGAGCGATCGCAGATTTCTCGATGATATTGCCAGCCACGGGCATCTTCAGTGCCGCGCGATCGAGAAACTCCCGTAGCGCCACCGAACGTCTGTGTGCTTGTTGAAAGACAAAGATGGCAGCGATGACCGCAAATATAAAGACGTACCAGTACTCCTGAGTAACTTCAGAGATTCCGATTACGAACTGGGTGAACGCGGGTAGCTCAGCGCCGAAACCAGCAAATACTTCTTCAAACTGCGGTACCACTTTAATCAGTAGAATACCCGAAACGATGACAGCCACCACTAATACCGCGATGGGGTAAGTCATGGCTTTCTTAACTTTGGCTTTAAGAGACTCGGTTTTCTCTTTGTAGGTTGCCACGCGGTCTAGCATGGTTTCCAGCGCACCCGACTGCTCGCCGGCATCTACCAGGTTGCAGAACAGATCATCAAAGTGTTCTGGGTGCTTGCGGATGGCCGAAGCAAAGGAGTTACCGCTAGAGACGTCGTTGCGAACGGTTCGCACCAATTCCTGGACTTTTGGCTTATCTAGTCCATCGGCAACAATTTCGAAAGCCTGCACCAACGGCACACCGGCGCGCATCATGGTGGCCATCTGCCGCGTGAACAAGGCAATGTCCGCGGGCTTAACAGAGCCGCCGCCACCTAAAGAGAAGCCTTTGCCTTTCTTGCGAACTTTGCGAGCGTTGATTCCCTGGCGCCGCAGCTCTGCTTTGGCTATGGCAGGATTGACGCTCGATATCTCGCCTTTGGCTTTCTTGCCCGATTTGTCGGTGCCTTCCCAAATGAAGACTGCACTTTCCGCCATTGCTTACGATTCCTGCATTAACTGTATCAGTGGCCGCTGGTAACCCGGTTGACTTCAACCAGGCTAGTGAGGCCCTGCATTGCTTTTAGTAAACCGCTACGACGCAGATCGTTGAAACCGTGAAGCCGCGCCTGATCAGCCAACTGAATGCTGTTCCCATCTTCCATGATAATACGCCCAAGCTCCGGGGTAACTTGAACGACTTCATAGATTCCCACTCGGCCCTTATAACCGGAACCGCACTTGTCACAACCGTCGGTGTTCGCCTCGTAGATTGTGATGCCTGTCGCAATGTCTGCTTCTGTAAAGCCTTCTTCCAATAACGTCTCTTTCGGGACATCGATCACTTTCTTGCAACCGGTGCACAAGCGTCGTGCCAGGCGCTGGGCGATGATCAGATTGACCGAAGTAGCCAGGTTAAAAGCCGGCACGCCCATGTTGCGCAGTCGAGTTAGGGTCTCTGGCGCAGAGTTGGTGTGCAGTGTAGACAGTACCATGTGACCGGTCTGGGCAGCCTTGATGGAAATTTCTGCGGTTTCGAGGTCGCGAATCTCCCCGACCATGACCACGTCTGGGTCCTGACGCAGGAACGAGCGCAAGGCAGTGGCAAAGTCCAAGCCCACCCGGTGATTAACGTTCACCTGGTTGATGCCTTCGAGGTTGATTTCGACCGGGTCCTCTGCGGTGGCGATGTTGCGCTCGGCGGTGTTGAGAATGTTCAAGCCCGTGTAGAGCGTAACCGTTTTACCGCTACCGGTAGGCCCGGTGACCAAGATCATGCCTTGAGGACGATGCAATGCCTCCATCAGCATGTCTTTTTGCGCTTCTTCGAAACCGAGCTGTTCGATGCCCATTTTCGCGCTTGAGGGGTCAAGTATCCGCAGCACGACTTTTTCGCCCCATAGCGTGGGCAAGGTATTCACCCGAAAGTCGATGGCGCGAGTCTTCGACAGCTTCATTTTGATGCGGCCGTCCTGGGGCACCCGACGCTCGGAGATGTCCATCTCGGACATCACCTTCAGGCGTGCAGCCAGGCGCGTACCGAGGTTCTGCGGCGGCCTGGAGGCTTCATGCAGGATGCCGTCAGTTCTGAAGCGGATGCGGTAGCTCTTCTCGTAGGGCTCGAAGTGAATGTCTGAAGACCCGCCCTTAATGGCGTCGAGCAACATCTTGTTGACGAAGCGCACGATGGGCGTGTCATCAGTGGCGTTGGCCTCGTCATCGTCCGCTGGCGTATCGTCGTACGCCTCCATGTCGAGATCTTCGAGGTCATCGTCGCCCAGATCACCGAGACCGTCACCTTCGGAGGCATTGAGAAATTGTTCAATGATGGAAGACAGCTTGTCTTCTTCAACCAGCACCGGTTCTGTGGTCACCCCGGTCTGGAATTTGATCTCGTCTAAGGCTTGCAGGTTGGTGGGATCAGAGACGGCAACGAATAGCCGCACACCCCGGCGAATCAGGGGCAACGCATTGTGCTGCCTGATCAGCTTCTCTTTCACCAGATCTTTGGGAATGGTAGTGAGATCAAAGCCGTTTAGGTCGAGCAGTGGCACACCAAACTCTTCAGAAGCTCGGGCGGCGATCGCGCGAGCTTCGGCTAGGCCGTTTTGAACTAGGTAGCTAACAAAGGCGGTGCCGGCTTTGCGCGCTTCGGTGCTGGCCTTGGCGGCGGTATCGGCGTCGAGAATGTTCTCTTCGACGAGGCGTCGCGCGAGCCCGCTAAGGGGTATTGGTTCGGAAGCCATGTACTGCAGAAATCCTTTTCGATCAACTAGAGCTCGAACGGCGGTTTGACGCCAACGCCTACCTTATCGATCGTATGCTCGGGAAGTCTAATCGTGTGTCACCAACCTGTCGATAAAGCAGTCACAGAAGCTGACACTGGTTTCGGACATTCTCCGTCAAACTTTCCCCTCGCTCTGCGCACATTTATTGACATATGCAGTTGATCCATAGGGGTTATTAGATATTGCGCCGAGCAGCGTCACCCGCCAAACTGCCCTCGCTCGTCACCTACTGACCTTTTCAGTAAGTGTTGCAGGCGTTTAGGGCTACCCGGGAGGTTTCCGGGAGAGCCTGGGGAAGGACAGTAAGTAACTGATAATAAAAGAAAATGCTTTTTAACCTGTGCGCTGAGTAGATGTTGGCACGCCGATTGCTCTACATAAGCCAAGATTCGCGGCACCTTCGCTCCCTGGAGCGGCGCGGCCCTGCGGCGCTCTTAACCGAGCGACGGACGCGAGGAGCCGGATTCGCAATCGACTTTTGACACTAACGAACGGAGTAATCGTCAAAATGAAATCTATCCAAAAGGGTTTTACCCTCATCGAATTGATGATCGTGGTTGCCATCATCGGCATTCTTGCTGCTGTGGCCCTGCCCGCTTATCAGAACTACATTGAGACCACCAACGCCGCCAAAATGAATACGCACTACGAGCAGGCTGTACGCTTTACTCGTAATGAGTATCAGCGCATTCGCACTGAGCTGGCTATGGGTACGGAAGATCGCGCTACGGTTAGCGCCGCTCTGGCTACCAGCCAGAACTGGGTTGACCAGATCGCTGCCGAGATCGGCAACGCTACCGCTCCTGATGGCGGTGCTCCTTACGTAACCGGTCTGACTGGTGACGCTGCAACTGGCGCCGTTGGTATCAACGCTGCTGGTACGATTGCTGCGAACTCTCTGATTGTTACCATCACGCGCCCTGCGTATGGTCAATTCCAGGGTTCTTCAAACGCAGTCAGCACCGTGTGCTGGGATCAGAACGACTGCTAAGCATGAGCTAGTCGTTTAAGAACGGGGTCCTTAGGGACCCCGTTTGCGTTTGTGTTGGGGAAAGCCCAGGCGAGCAATGTGCCAGCGGGCAATTTGAGGATCATTGATCATGTCTACAACGTATCTACAGAAGTCCCCCATGGGACAAGCCCTTAAGAGACAGCAGGGTTTCACCTTGATGGAACTGATGGTGGCGATGGCAATCATCGCGATTCTCGGTGCGATCACTGTACCGCTGTATCGGGATTACATTGAGACCTCCCAGGAAGGCGTGTTAATTAAGAACATGTCCACCATCGAGGTGTTTCAGGAAGATTTTCGCATGCGCAACGGCGCCTATGCCGTCAACATGGCAGACAAGGCGGCTATTACCGCAGCAACTGGCTGGACCCCGCGCGACAGTGCTGAATACACCTACAGCATTGCCAATAGCGACGGCACCTTCTATCGCCTCACCGGCATCGATGGCGAAGGCAATACGGTTTGCGTGGAGTTTCCCTCGAAAACCCCATGTCCTTGATCGCGGCAACCAGGCTTGATTTCGGCTAAGAGTTTTCACGCTTGGCTAAAGTAGGTACCATCCCGCGCGTTGCGAGGGATGGGCGCCGTACTACAACGGTTCCTCTGATGCCGGGATAGCTCAGTTGGTAGAGCGACTGATTCGTAATCAGTAGGTCCGCGGTTCGATTCCGCGTTCCGGCACCAACAACCAGCCAGCGTGGCAGCACGCATAATTTAACGCCCTTATGACTCCCGAGAATGGGTACTTGTTGGCCAATCGAGCTTAAACGGTAAGCCATGACCCAATCTGCAACGTTATATCCCATCAAATTCTGGCAGGGTGGCATCAAAGCGGTGC
>JBPCXR010000174.1:0-24327 GCA_051027215.1 Pseudomonadales bacterium
CGGCGGCTCGGGGTCTAATAGAATAGGGACGATGAGTTATCAAGTCTTAGCGCGCAAGCTGCGTCCGGCGGATTTCAGCGCCCTGGTTGGCCAGGATCACGTGGTGCGTGCCTTAACTCACGCTTTGGACCAGGATCGCCTGCACCACGCCTACCTGTTCACCGGAACGCGCGGCGTGGGCAAGACCACCATTGCGCGAATCCTCGCCCGCAGCCTGAACTGCGAGCGCGGCGTGTCTTCGTCGCCCTGTGGCGAGTGCAGCATCTGCCTTGAGGTGCTCGAAAATCGATTTGTTGATCTGATCGAAGTAGACGCGGCTTCTCGTACGGGGGTGGACGATACGCGGGAATTGCTGGAAAACGCGCAGTATCTGCCTACCCGAGGGCGCTACAAAGTCTACCTAGTCGACGAAGTCCATATGCTCAGCAAAGCGGCCTTCAACGCCTTGCTGAAAACACTCGAGGAACCACCCGCTCACGTTAAGTTTCTGCTTGCCACCACCGACCCGAAAAAAGTCCCGGTAACAGTCCTGTCCCGTTGCCTGCAGTTTCAGCTGAAGAACCTCTCGAGCAGCGCAATTGAGGATTACATTGGCTCGGTGCTGCAGGCAGAAGGCACGCAGCATGAGCCTGAGGCGCTGGCGCAGATTGCGCAATCGGCGCGGGGTAGCATGCGTGATGCGCTGAGTCTGACTGATCAGGCGGTAGCCTATGGCGGTGGCGCCATTACTGCCCAAGGCGTGACCCAGATGCTGGGTACTGCAGGTCGCAACGAAGTAGAAACGCTGGTGGCAGCGTTGGCTAGCGGTGATGCGGCAGCGCTGTTGGCCCTGATCGGCGAGTTGGCTGAGCGTTCCGTGGACTTCGCACAGCTGTTGTCCGCCCTCAT
This sequence comes from Pseudomonadales bacterium, assembly GCA_051027215.1. GTDB lineage: Bacteria > Pseudomonadota > Gammaproteobacteria > Pseudomonadales > Azotimanducaceae > CALHVX01. The sequence continues at coordinate 889 of JBPCXR010000174.1, forward strand.
CGCTCAGTTTCATCAATTCGCGGTGCAGCATGCGCTTGGCGCGGCGGCCAGTCAGCTGCTGCCACCGTTTGATGCAGAAACGGTGCAACTGAACTATCAGATCGCGCTCATGGGCTTGCGTGATCTGCAAGTAGTGCCGGATCCGCAAATGGGGTTCGAAATGACGGTGCTGCGCATGTTGGCGTTTGCACCGCTGCCTGCGGCCATTCATGTCCCTGAACCCCAAGGCGGCGAAGGTTCGGCGACCCCTGAGGCGGCCCAGAGCGGTTCGGCCACAAGCACAGCGGGCAGTTCCACCAATGCTGCCGAGGCGAGCGCCACCGAAGTGCCGGAGGAACTCGCCAGTCTGTGGTACGACTTGGTCCCCACCTTGGCATTGACCGGTGTGGGCAAGCTCCTGGCTGAGCACGCTCTACCGTTGCGCAACCAGCCCAACGACTTTCATCTTGTGCTGGATGCGCACCACGACATGCTGCTGGCTGATAATCAGGTACGTGTCGTTGAGCGAGCGCTAGCGGAGCGCTTGGGTACCTCGGTGCAGCTGCGCATCAGCACTGCAGTGCTTCGGCAGGAAACACCAGCCGCGCGTGCAGAGCGGTTGCGGCAGCAACGCCTGCAAGCTGCACAAGCCGCGATTGCTAGCGACCCTACTGTCAAACAACTGTTGCAGGAGTTTGGTGGCCAGGTGCAGATCGTAAAACCCCTGGATGATTAACCGGAGTCAGTCATGAAAGGACTGGGTGATTTGATGAAACAGGCCCAAGCCATGCAGGAAAAAATGCAGGGCCTGCAGGAGGAAATGGCGCAAGCTGAAGTGAACGGCGAAAGCGGCGCCGGCTTAGTCAAAATTGTCATGAACGGTCGCCATGAAGTACGACGAGTGAACATTGACCCAACACTGCTAACCGAAGATAAAGAAGTGCTCGAGGATCTGGTGGCTGCTGCGTTAAACGATGCCATTCGCAAAGTCGAAGGACTACAAAAAGAGAAAATGGCAGGCTTGGCCGGCGGTATGAATATGCCTTTGGGCGGGTTTCCTTTCGGATGAGCAGTATTGACCGGCTCATAGAAGCCCTGCAGGTCTTACCTGGCGTTGGGCCAAAAGGCGCGCAACGGATGAGCCTGACTCTTTTGCGGCGCAAGCGAGAGGGCGCTGGCGAATTGGCCGAGGCATTGAACGCTGCCTTAGCACAAGTGCGAGAATGCGAGTTGTGCCGCAACCTCACCGATGACCCCATTTGTGCTCACTGTGCCGATATGACGCGTCACAACAATGAGCTGTGTGTAGTGGAGTCACCCGCAGACATCTGGGTGATCGAGCGTGCGGGCGGCTATCTCGGACGCTATTTCGTACTGCATGGGCATCTGTCGCCTATAGACGGCATTGGACCTGATGAGCTTGCGTTGAACCGCTTAAGTGCAAGAGTTAAAGAATTGCAGCCAGAAGAAGTGATTCTGGCGACGAACCCGACCGTCGAGGGCGAAACGACAGCACACTTCATCTCCAATATGCTCAGCGGCCAAGTGCAGAGGATCAGCCGCATCGCCCACGGCGTGCCCTTGGGCGGCGAGCTGGAGTTCGTCGATGGCGGCACCATTGTGCATGCCATGCAGGGGCGCAGAGACTTTGGTTGAACACCCAAAGGGCGAGCCAATCTGGGTCAGCTCAAACGCCGAGCTGGCAGAAGCGGCAAAGACTTTCGGTCCGGTGATTGCCGTAGACACGGAATTTATTCGAACCGATACCTTCTTTCCCATCGCCAGTTTGTACCAGGTGGCAACCACAGATCGGATCTACCTGATCGACCCGCTAAGCATTGACGAGTGGCAGCCATTGCAGGCGGTAATTGAAGATCGGCACTGTGTGAAAGTGATGCACTCGTGTTCAGAAGATTTGGAAGTTTTCTATAGCCATCTGGGTTTGCTGCCACAGAACCTGCACGACTCGCAGCTAGCCCATGCGTTTCTCACTACGGATTACTCACTCAGCTATGCGAGATTGGTTGAGCACTATGAGAACGTGGCCCTCGATAAAGGTGCGACTCGAAGCAACTGGTTGCAGCGGCCGTTGTCTGCCGAGCAGATTCACTACGCCGCCGAGGACGTGCGCTACCTTGTGCGGATATATGAGCAGCAGTTGGCCAGTCTGGAACGTAGTGGTCGTTTGCCGTGGTTTCAGGAGGACCTGGCCATTGCCTGTCGCTATGAGCCGCCTTACCCGGAGCGCTATTATTTAGGCATGAAGTCTGCGTGGCGCTTGCAAGATGAAGCGCTTGCTCGGCTCAGGTCATTAGCGAGCTGGCGTGAAAGAGAGGCCATGGCATTGGATTTACCGCGTAACCGAGTGATTCGCGATGAGCATCTGTTAACCCTGGCGGGCAAGCAGGCAGTGAGCTCGGGGGACCTTGCTGAGCTGCTGCCGGCGGGCGTGGTGCGGCGCTTTGGAGCGGCGGTCATGGGTGCATGGGCGTTAACCGATGCGCCCGCGGAACCGTTGGAGCGCCCATCGGCGCCGCTATCTACCGCACAGGGAAAGGTGGTCACTCGGTTACGGGAACTGGCGAAGCAACATGCGCAAGCCATGGGCGTCGCTCCAGAACTGGTGGGTCGCAAACGCGATGTTGAAAGCGCTGTTCGCGCACACCTAGACGGCGATGGTCTAGGGCGGTTCGCGGAGGGTTGGCGAGGGCAATTGCTCGGCGCAGAATTCCGGAGTCTGCTAGAGCCTAGGCGGGAGGAAGTCCCATGAGTTTGTTGGTGCGAGTCTACGCTAGCCGCTCACGCCCCGATTGCTATCTGTATGTGCCTCAGGCTGAGGATCTAAGCGCCGTACCAGATGCGCTGCAGCGACAGCTCGCGCCACTGCGCCAGGCCTTGGAGCTTGAGCTGGATGAGCAGACCCGGCTCGCCAGAGCCTGCGCTGGCGCGGTATTGGAGCAGCTGCGCAGCGAAGGATTCTATCTGCAATTGCCACCCCCCACCGAGACCACCCGTTGAAGCAACAGCGAGCCAAGCCGTTTTGGGAAACAAAGCCGTTGCAGGAAATGAGCCCGCTGGAGTGGGAATCGTTATGCGACGGCTGTGCTCGCTGCTGCATGATCAAACTGCAAGATGATGATACTGAAGAGATCTTGCACACGGCCGCTGTTTGCCATTTGCTCGATCTACAATCATGTCGCTGCACTGCCTATGATCGCCGCCACGAACTGGTTGCCGACTGCATTGATTTCAGTGCCGACATCGTCGCGCAGCTGGCTTGGCTGCCGCGTAGCTGTGCTTATCGACGCCTAGCAGAAGGTAGAGCGTTAGCGCCCTGGCATCCATTGATTTCTGGTTCGAGCGAGACAGTGCATGAGGCTGGGATCTCTGTGCGTGGTAAAGTCGTAGCTGAAACCACGGTGCATGAAGATGAGCTGGAAGACATGGTGGTGCAGTGGGTCGAGTGCTAGCGCTGGGAGTGGTTGAAGGCAATGATGGAATACGGCATGGCCTGGATGGTGGTCACGGGTGCAGGCTTGTTAGCGTTGGCGTTTTGGTTGCTGATTACGCGGAACATTCGGAACGCCTTCCTGCGCACCTTGCTGCGTTGTCTCGCCGCCGTGTGGATGCTGCTCCCGGCGCCGGTACCTAACTACCCCGGCCAGTATGCGCCTGCCTATGTAGTTGCATTGTTCGAGTCGGCGTTTCAGGGCGATGGGGAGCCGAATACAGCGTTTGCCATTCTCATAGGTGGCTCGGTGTTTGTTTTGGTGTTACTCATTGCCTGGGCGATGTTGGGCAAGTTTAACGCCGCTACCGATGCGCCAGAGGCCGATTCCGCAGCGCTTCCCAGGCAGTAACTCAGGCACCCACAGAGCACGCCTGGCAATGCTGTCTATGCTTGCTGCATGGGCGAGCGCTTCTCACTGTTGAAAGTCTCGGTACGGCGTGTGCCACTGGCGGCCGTCTGGCTGTGGTTGGCGACTGGGTTGGCGGCTGCACCTGCTACCGGATCCAGCAGCACGGCCGAAGCACCCTTGGACGTGCGCTTGCTGGTAGATGTCTCCGGCAGCATGGCAAAATCCGATCCAGACGGCTTACTCAGCCCAGCAGTGCAACTGTTTCTTGAGCTTTTGCCCGAAGGTGCAAAAGCGGGGGTCTGGACCTTTGCGCAACAAGTCAATCAATTGGTCAAATACGATCGCGTAACACCCCTTTGGCGTGCTCAGGCACAGATCCAAACGAGCAAGTTACCGACCACAGGATTGCGCACAGCCTTAGGTGACGCGGTTGCGACCGCCTCCTGGGATCATGCTGGCGGCAACGGCGCGAGACATCTGGTGCTGCTCAGCGATGGACGCTTGGATCTGGCTGACGAGGCTCAGGTGAATCAAGCTGGCCGCCAGCAGTTGCTGGCAGAGCAGTTGCCGCGGTTAGCTGCGGCCGGCTTCAAAGTCCATACAGTGGCGCTGTCAAAGCTGGGAGATCTGGCGTTTTTACGGCAAGTGGCCCAGGTCGGTAACGGCACTCATCAAATCGTCAGGGATCTTGGGGCGCTTCCAGAGACCCTGATTGGTTTGTTTGCGCAGATTGGACCCGCGGATCGATTGCCGGTTGTCCCTCTCGCGCCCGGATTAGCGGCGACAGCCAGCGCCGGCAAGCCCCAGTCAATTCCAACAGCTGCCGCCGATGCTACGTTTCTTGTAGAGCCGGATCTCGCTGAGCTAACCCTGGTGGCTCGAACGGCTGAAGCCTCTGAGCTAGGTCTGCTGGCGCCAGCGGGGGAGCGCTACGATCGCTATGCGGTGCCTGCTGGCAGCCGTTGGCACGTCACGCCGCAGTACGAAATCTTAACCATGAATCAGCCTGCGGCCGGAACTTGGCGGATAGCGGGAGCCAGCAGCGCCCAGGTGTTCACCTATGGTGATTTGCGCCTGCGCCTGTTGGACAGCCCTGCCCAAGTAGCGCCAGGTGCACTCCAGGCTTTTGCTTTTGCACTGGAAGATCGGCGCGCCGGCACGCCAGTGGATCCGGCGTTCCTGGGTCTGGTGGAATTTGCGGTACAGATCGAATCCGAGTCAGGGCACCCCAGCGCGATTGTTGAGCCCGATGGCGCCGGCCAACTACATGCCGTAGTCGCCGACTTGCAGGGGGTCGAGCGAGCGGTGCTAACTCTCACGGCAACTGGACCAACGTTTGCGCGCACGTTGCGCTATCCGTTTGAGGTGTTGCACCCGTTACGGGTGGAAATGCGTCCTGGTCTGGAAAACGAGGCTGCGACACTGTGGGTGACGCTCAACCAGCCAGGACTGGACTACACCAGCGTGCAGATGGCTGCCGGAGTGCGGCAGCCACCTGGCTCTAGGCGCTGGCACCCTTTGGCCCGCGCCCCAGGCGGCCTGTGGTCGCTGCAGTTGCCAGGGAGCTTGAGTGGAAAGGTGGAAATTGAAATAGATGTTCGAGCTAAATATTTGAATAACGGAGAATTTGGCTATCGGAGCACTGCCCTGAGCAGTGCACTGCCGCTTGCCGCAGCCCAACGCTTTAGCTTCGATGACGAAGGCCGAGCCGATCAGCCTGCGCGGTTGGTCAACCAGGCTGCCGCGGCGTTCGAAGCCCCACCGGCGGCCATTGTGCAGGCCGAGGCTGAGCCCGCAACAGCCCAAGCCGATAGCGAGCCCGCCGCGCAGAACTCTGCGGCCGAAGTCACTGCTGGCAGCGACGCTATGGTTCAGGCATTGACCGTGCCAGTATGGTTTGCGGCTGCGGCTATGCTGATACCGCTAGGCCTAATCTTCGGTTTGGCGTGGTTTCTTAAAGGGCTGCAGATACACCCCGCTCCGGCCTAAATTTCCAAAGCTTCGGCGATCTGCCTCGGCAGCCATTCTTGCGTCCCACAGGTGGCTTCTTTAAAGTCGGTCAATTGTCTTACCGCGACCTGGACCAGCGCCGTCCGCTGCTGGCCGCGCTAGTGGTTTGCCGCTGCCTTGAGTTACCGGTAAGCGGCTGTTACAGAATTCACAAAAGGGACCGCTGCATGATCTTTGATAGTACTGAATCCTATATTTCCACAGACGAGCTGAGCATGGCCGTTGATGCTGCGGTCAAGCTGGAGCGACCGTTGCTCGTCAAAGGTGAGCCAGGAACGGGCAAGACCATGCTGGCCGAAGAAGTCGCCAATTCTTTAGGCATGCAACTAATTCAGTGGCATATCAAATCCACCACGAAAGCGATTAACGGTCTCTACGAATACGATGCCGTTTCCAGGTTGCGGGATTCCCAGCTCGGGGACGAGCGGGTTAAAGACATCAGCAACTACATTAAGAAGGGCAAGCTGTGGGAAGCCTTTGAGAGTGACGAGCGCGTGGTGTTGTTGATCGATGAAATCGACAAAGCGGACATTGAGTTTCCCAATGACCTGTTGCAAGAAATCGATCGCATGGAGTTTTTCGTCTATGAGCTGAGCCAGACCATCAAGGCGAAGAAGCGCCCAGTCGTGATCATCACATCGAACAACGAAAAAGAGCTACCGGATGCGTTTTTGCGCCGTTGTTTCTTCCACTACATCAACTTCCCGGATCGGGAAACCATGCAGCAGATCGTCGAGGTGCACTTTCCGAAGATCAAACAGGATCTCGTGAAGGAAGCCATGGAGATCTTCTTCGATGTTCGCAAAGTTCCTGGCTTGAAGAAGAAGCCATCGACTTCTGAGTTGATCGATTGGCTCAAGCTGCTTATGGCTGACGACATTCCAGACGAGATATTGACCAACCGTGATACCAGCAAGGCGATTCCGCCGTTGTACGGTGCCTTGGTTAAAAACGAACAGGATGTGCATCTGTTGGAGCGCCTGGCGTTTATGAATCGACGGGATTCCAGGGGCTAGGGCCATGTTGATCAACTTCTTCCTGACGTTGCGCAAATACAAGGTGCCGGTCACCTTGCGTGAGCTCATGGACCTGCTCGAAGCGCTGCGGACCCGCCTGGTGTACGCGAACATCGACGACTTTTATCTGCTGTCGCGCACTTGCTTGTGCAAAGACGAAAAGAACTATGACAAGTTCGACCGTGCCTTCGCAGCGTACTTTAAGGGCCTGGAAGACTTGCACGGCATGTTGGAGTCGATGATTCCGGACGAGTGGCTACGCCGCGAGTTTGAAAAGTCGCTGACGCCTGAAGAACTAGAGAAAATCAACTCTCTGGGTGGTCTGGAAAAGCTCATCGAAGCCTTCCAGAAAGCCAAGGAAGAAGAAGCCAAGCGCGAGGCAGAGAAAGGCAAAGAGGGCAAGGAAGGCGAAGAAGGCGAGGGTGATCAGGAGGGTAAGAAAGGCTCCGGCGGCATGGGCAAGGGCAAGAAGAACAAAGCCAAGAAGACCTGGAATCAACGCCAGTACAAAAACCTCGATGATTCCGTTGAGCTTGGCACCCGCAACATCAAGATGGCGCTGCGGCGACTGCGGAAGTTTGCTCGTAGTGGGCGTGAAGAAGAACTGGATATTGATCACACCATTCGCTCTACTGCGCACAACGGTGGTTTGCTGGACCTGAAGATGCGCCCTGAGCGCAAGAACACGGTCAAAGTGCTGCTGTTTTTGGATATCGGCGGCTCCATGGATGCCCACGTCAAGGTCTGCGAGGAGTTGTTTTCGGCAACGCGCACGGAATTCAAGCATCTCGAGAGTTTCTACTTTCACAACTTCGTCTATGAGTCGGTGTGGAAGGACAATAGGCGGCGCATGAACGAGCGCTTACCGACGTTCGAGATTCTCAACAAGTATGCGCACGACTACAAAGTGATCTTCGTTGGCGATGCCACCATGGCGCCCTATGAAATCACTCATGCCGGTGGCAGCGTCGAACACTGGAACGAGGAGCCGGGAACCGAATGGATGGGTCGCTTCACGCAGATCTATGACAAAGTTGCCTGGCTCAATCCGACACCCCAAGAAACTTGGGAGTATTCCACCTCTGTGGCTCTAACCCAGGAGTTGGTGGGCGGACAAATGTATCCGCTGACAGTACGCGGCCTAGAAGAGGCCATGGGCCACCTGTCTAAATAAAGACAGCGCACAGCGGGTCAGCATTGGGCGCAAGTGGTATTCAGCACAGGTAGAATTCAGCGCAAGTAGATTTCAGCACAAGTAGTGCAATGGCGTGTCGAAGTCCGAAACAGAATTAGCCCAGCGCATAGCGCAGCTGCCGTTAGCGGTACCGGCGGCGCTACCCATTGCCGCCAAGGCCGCGGACATTGTTGCAGCGCTAGCGCAAACTCAGGTGCTGGTCGTCGCCGGCGAGACTGGTTCTGGCAAGACCACCCAACTGCCCAAACTGTGCCTGCAAGCCGGCTTTGGGCGCCGTGGCGTCATTGGCCACACCCAACCGAGAAGACTGGCAGCTAGAGCGGTCGCCTCGCGCCTAGCCCAGGAGCTGGAAGTTCCCCTGGGTGATGCGGTGGGCTATAGCGTGCGCTTTACGGACCGCACCTCCGAGCAGACGCTAATCAAACTCATGACAGACGGTCTGCTGCTGGCGGAGATCCAGGCTGATCGGCTGCTGCGGCGCTACGAAGTGTTGATCATAGATGAGGCCCACGAGCGCAGTCTCAACATCGACTTCCTGCTGGGCTATCTAAAGACCTTGCTACCTAAGCGTCCTGACCTGAAAGTCATTATTACCAGCGCGACCATCGATGTGCAGGCGTTTGCCCAGCACTTTGATGCACCCGTGGTTGAGGTTTCCGGACGTGGCCATCCGGTAACTGTCGAGTACTTTGAAGAGCCGAATGACAACGTCGAAGGCTTGAGTGAGCGGGTGATGGAGTGTGTCGCGCTCATGGAGACTGCGACGAATAGAGCCGGACAGGCGCGTGATGCGCTGGTATTCCTGTCCGGTGAACGGGAAATCTTCGGCTTGGCGCGAGAGCTGCGGCCGCGGCTAAGCGAGCGCTGGGAGCTACTACCACTGTACGCTCGGCTGCCTGCCTCGGAGCAGCAACGGGTTTTCAGTAGCGGCTCGAAGCGCCGGTTAGTGCTTTGTACGAACGTCGCCGAAACTTCGCTGACGGTACCGAATATCGGGTTCGTGATTGACACCGGGCTGGCTCGGGTTAGTCGCTACAGCTATCGCTCGAAACTGCAGCGCCTACCCATCGAGGCGATCTCTCAGGCTAGTGCTAATCAACGTCTTGGGCGCTGTGGCCGGATCGCGCCAGGAGTGTGTTATAGACTCTATGCCGAGTCTGACTTTCTAGGTCGTCCTGAATACACCGATCCAGAGATTAAGCGCACCAACCTCGCGGCTGTAGTGTTGCAGATGGAAGTGTTTCGGCTTGGGCGCATCGAACGCTTTCCGTTCCTGGAGCCGCCTGAGTCAGGGGCGATTCGCGCCGCGATCCGGCTACTTGAAGAGCTCCAGGCGTTTGACAAGGGCAGGGCTACGCCCCTGGGTCGGCAGATGGCCCGATTGCCCGTGGACCCGCGACTGTCGCGCATGTTGTTAGAAGGCGCTCGTCAAGGAGCGCTCAACGAGGTGCTGACCATCGTTAGTGCGCTGAGTGTGCAAGATCCCCGTGAGCGGCCCCAGGGCCAGCGCGGTCAGGCCGATGCCCGGCATGAACAGTTTGCCGATGAGCGCTCGGACTTTGTTGCTTGGCTAAATCTTTGGACATTTAGCGAAATCGAACGGCAACAGCTTAGCCGCCGCCGCTATGAACGATTGTTGCGCAGCCGCTTTCTATCGCCTTCGCGCATGCGCGAGTGGCGCGAGGTGCATCGACAACTGCGGCTGGCTTGTCAGGGTCTTAGGCTGACGATGAACCAAATTCCCGCTGACTACAGCGCCATACACCGGTCGCTATTGGTCGGCTCCTTGGGGTTCGTGGGGCGTCACGAAGAGCGGGGAGAATTCGAGGGAACCGGAAATTTGAAGTTTCGTATTTTTCCTGGCTCGGCGCTGTTCGAGCAAAGACCAAAATGGTTGATGGCTGCAGAAATTTCCCAAACTCAGAAAGTCTACGCGCGCTGTGTTGCCCGTATAGAACCCGCTTGGATCGAGGCGCAAGCGGCTCACCTGCTGAAGCGGCAGCACAGTGAACCCCATTTCAGTGTAAAGCGCGGCGAAGCCATGGCTTACGAGAAAGTGAGCTTTCGCGGGCTGACCTTGGTCGAGCGACGCCGGGTCAGCTACACCCACATCGACCCTGACCTGTCGCGCACCCTATTCATTCGGGAAGGCTTGGTCGCCGGCGCCTTGCGCAAGCGGCCGCCTTTTCTGAACAGCAATCTGGCGAAAGTTCGTGGCTTGCTAGAAGAAGAAGCCAAAACTCGTCGACGAGATGTCTTGATCTCGCCGGAAGAACAGCTAGCGTGGTATGAGCAACGATTGCCGGCAGTGGTGAACAATGAACGAAGTCTGCTAGCGTGGCTTCGACGCCGGGCTGAAAACGATCAGCAGCTGCGTTGGCGTAGCGCTGAGCTGCGACAAACGGCGGTTACTGGGCTCGCGTCTTATCCAGCAGAGCTGCAAGTGGGGGATCAAGCTTTTCGCTTGCGCTACAAGTTTGCTCCAGGAGAGTTAGACGATGGAGTTTCGCTGGATGTGCAGCTTGGTCGGCTGAACGCGCTGCATCCTGAAGCTCTGGCATGGGGCGTCCCTGGCACCTTTGTGCAGGTCTGTGAGCAGTGGCTGAAGTCGCTGCCCAAAAACAAGCGTCGTGATCTAGCACCGCTGGCCGACAAGACTGAGGCTGTGGCAAACCGATTGCTCAACGAGTCTCGGTATCGCCGAGGGCAGCTGCGCCAGGCTCTGGTGCGCGTGGTTGGGGAACTGTACGAGGTGACGTTGCAGCCGAGCGAGTTCCAGCCCGAGCGCGTAGACAGTCATTTGCTAATCAACGTACGTCTGCTGGACGGTAAGGGCCGGCTGTTGGAGCAAAGCCGCGACCTAGCAGACGTCCAGCGCCGGCACGAGGCGCGACTGTCCGCGGAATTGGCTGCAGGTAAACCGGCGGAATTCGAGCAGGACGCCTTGGCAGCATATCCGGATGCGCTGTCCTTACCGCCGAGATTGACCCTAGCGGCTGGCGCTGACGGCGGCGATCGGTTGCTATACCCCGGGTTCGAGGACCAAGGGCAGACGGTGGCGCTACGTGCTTACCCTTCGGCCTCCGCGGCTGCCCAGGCCAATCGCTTGGGCTTACCGAGGCTTGCGCTGTTGGCTATGACCGGCGTGGTGAGGAAAGTTCGTAAACGTTTGCGGGACGAGCGCGACCTACAATTGCACTACGCGTCCTTTGGCAGCAAAGAACAGCTAGAGGCGCATTTTCTCCTGGGGGCTGCTTGGAACTGCTTTTTTGCCGATAAGCCATGGCCAGAGAACAAGTTGGCCTTTGCCGATCTGCTGGAGCAAGGGGAGCCGTTGCTGGTATACGTGGAACGAGTGCTGCCGCTGGTGAGTCGGGTGTTGGCCGAGCGCTTTGCAGCGGGACGCCAGATTGAAGCCCTAAAGAGCCCGGCGTTCGCTACCGCTCGAGTCGATTTGCAGGCGCATCTGGCGCAGCTGACGCCACCCGAATTCTTGCTGCATGCCAGCGAGCATTGGCTAGCCGAGCTACCGCGCTACTTTCAGGCGATGTGCTATCGCATGGAACACCTGCAGGGGCGGGTGCAGCGTGACCAGCAGGCGATGGTAGAGATGGCGACTTTTGCGGCCAGGTTGCAGCGCCTGCAAGGTGTCGAACAGTTCTCGGAGGCCGACTTTCACATCGCGTTCACGGCATTGCAGGAGCTCAGAGTCGCGTTGTTTGCTGACCCGCTGCGCAAGCCGAAAGTCTCTGCCAAGCGCCTGGACAGGCTATACGTTGAGTACGAGGTGAGGCATGCTCTGGTTTGAACCGAGTTGGGATGGGGCTAGGGCATCGGTCTGTGATGCCGATCGGAACTATTCGAAACGGGCTCAGTCATAGGTTCTGAACGCAGCAGTGAGGGCGTTCTGTGCACCGTGGGGTGGCGCGGTAGATGTGACAACACAACTTTCTGCGAAGAGATCCAAGGCAAGACCTACGAAACGATTGGTAAATTATCAACATTCACAGAGATCGATAGAGGAATACAGAGATTATGAATCGAAGAATCAAACCCATAGCTGCTGCCGTTGGCGCCGCGTTCGTTGCTTCTGCGGCTGGCTCTGCTATTGCAGACATCCAAGCAGAAAACCCGTTCGTAAGCACCGACCTGGGCCTTGGTTATCAGCTAGCTGGGGCTGACGAAGGCAAGTGTGGAGAGGGCAAGTGCGGCGAAGGCAAGTGTGGCGAGTCTGGCGGCGAGGCTGCGAGTAGCGACAAAGCTGAAGGCGAAGGCAAGTGTGGCGAAGGTAAGTGTGGTGAGTCTACGACCGGTGCTAAAGCTGAAGGCGAAGGCAAGTGCGGCGAAGGTAAGTGCGGAGGCTAAAACCCTTGCCACAAGTCGTCTCGCCTTTGCGAGCTGACATCACTTTGGGGCTCGTTCGAGCCCCTTTGTGTATCTGGTGATCGATCTGTTGCCACAGTCGATCGTTCGCGGGGCAGGGCTTGGTCTGCGTCGGGGCCTAATGGATGAGCTGTTGGCTCTGCCAACCCAAGCAGTGGACTTCCTAGAACTGGCGCCGGAGAACTGGATCGGGGTAGGCGGTGTTTTCGGCCGTCAGTTCCGAGCGCTAGCAGAGCGCTTTCCGCTCGTTTGTCATGGCCTGTCTCTTTCTATTGGCTCGCCAGCACCCCTAGACCATGGCTTTTTAAAAGATGTGCGGGAATTTCTCGATACCCATCAAGTCCTTGCCTATACGGAACACCTGAGTTACTGCAGCGACGACAAAGGCCATCTATACGATTTGATGCCGATCCCATTTACCGAGGAGGCGGTGCACTACGTCTCTCGACGCATTCGAGAGGTTCAGGATGCGCTAGAGCGGCAGATCGGTATCGAGCACATATCCTATTACGCCGCGCCGGGTGCACAGCTGTCTGAACTTGAGTTCATCAACGCCGTACTTGCTGAAGCCGATTGTCGATTGCTGCTCGATGTAAACAACATCTACGTGAACAGCGTGAATTTTGACTACGATGCCGACGACTTTTTACAGCGCATCGATGGAGCACGTACGCTCTACGTACACATTGCAGGGCACTACGTTGAAGCCCCGGACTTGCGAGTAGACACCCACGGTAGCAGCGTGATTGAGCCCGTCTGGGATCTGCTAGAGAAAGCTTATGCTTTGTATGGCGTGCAGCCGACGCTGCTGGAGCGCGATTTTAACTTCCCACCCATGGTCGAATTGCTCGACGAGGTGAATCGAATTCGACAAATTCAGCAGCAACCCCAGGCACTGCGTGCCTGATTCAGCGGGGTCCAACCTGCCGGACTTTCGTTCCGTGCAACTTGATTTTGCGGCTCACATTCGCAACCCGGACCTGCATCCTCGGCCGGCAGATGTCAGCGAGCGGCGTATGCAAATCTACTTGGACCTGTTTTACAACAACATCGAAAGTTTTCTCGCCGGTGCCTTTCCTGTAGCAAAACGTGTTTTAGGCAGCACACTCTGGCATGAGCTGGCTCGGCGCTTTGTTCATGAGCACCCCAGTGACTCACCCTATTTCCTCGACATTTCTCAGGAGTTCTTAACCTTTCTTGACCAAGCAAAACCCCGACAGGCACCAGAGTTCATGTTGGAGCTGTGCCACTACGAATGGGTGGAGTTGGCGGCAAAGGTCGATGAACGTGAGTTGCCGGATGCCGGTTTCGATCCTGCTGGTGATCTAATGCAGGCAAACATTGTTGTGAACCCAGTTTTGTGGCTGTTGAGCTACCGTTACCCGGTACACCGCATCCGCGAGGAGTTTCAACCGCAACAAGCGCCCGCCGAGCCCTCGTTGCTGGCCGTATATCGCAGCGCCGAAGACCAGGTGCGGTTTCTCGAACTGAGCGCAGTGAACTATCGACTGCTCAGCCTGCTGATTGCCGCCAGTGACGCGGCCCAGCCGATGACGGGGACCCAGGCTCTGATTGAGCTTCGAGCGCAAATGGCGGCTGGATCTACAGCCACTGACGGCTTGCCACCGAGTCCTGAGGTAGCTGTTGGAGAGCGCCGCTTCATGTCATTCGGTCAGGCCAGCCTCGACGAGCTGCGAGATTTGGGCATCCTCCTAGGGTCTTATAGCTAGGACACTTTTGCCACAACGTAAAAGTTCTGTGCCCTGGATATTGGCTTTCTTGTCAACACCCGCGCATCGGAGTACCGTGCGCCACTCCTAATTCTAGGCGACTGAAGTCACGGCCTATGAGCTTAGTGGTAGTAGTCAGCAACGCAGCTGTGCCCGAGCCGCTGACCAAGCAGCTCGAGCAACTGGGGTACGAAGCGCTCCATGCAGATAGCGTCAAATTAGCCACCGAACTATGCGCCAACCGTCAGGCCCTGCTGGTTATCGCAACGGATGTGGCGGGTGCCAAGATGCTGGCGTCGGAAGAGCGTCGGGTGCCCATTGTTGCTTTCATCGATTCGGCCAAGAATCGGTTAACTCGAGAGCAGGTAATTGATCTTTGGCGGTCCGGTGTAGCCGATCTCTGGGAGTGGCCCGGAGACCGTCAAGAAATTGCCTCTCGTGTGGCGTTGCTCAACCATCGTCGGGAGTCAGTGGCGCTAGAAGCCGAACAGACCCTCGCCGATCACCTGGTGGAGGTACAACGAGACCAGCGCGCGGGTCGTTACATTCAGCTGGGCATGTTGCCCCCGAATCCGATGGCTATCGCCGATTATCGCTTTACCCATCGAATTGAGCCCTCGTTGATCCTCAGTGGCGACTTCGTTGATTACTTCAGTATTACCGACCAACACTTCGTTTTTTACGTAGCAGATGTCTCAGGTCACGGAGCGTCATCGGCGTTCGTCACGGTTTTGCTCAAGAACTTCTCACGACGAATCAGACGGGAGTATCGTCGGTCTATGTTGACGGATCCGGGTGAAGTCTTGGCATGGCTCAATTCAGAGCTCATCGAACAGCAGATCGACAAACATGTCGCCTTGTTTTTCGCGATCGGGGACACCCGCAGCCATGAGCTGCGCTTCGTTAACGCCGGGCACTTTCCGCCCGCAATACTCGTTGGCAAGGACCGCAGCGAAGTGCTCGAACAGCCAGGTAAGCCAGTGGGTTTGTTTGACGCCGTCTCTTACGACTGCGGCACGGTCAAGATGAATATCGGAGACAGGCTTGTGGTGTTCACGGATGGCGTTCTGGAAGTAATTGACGGCGCGGGCTTGGCTGGCAAGGAGGCAAACCTGTTCGGTGCGGCACAAATGCACAGTACACTTGACGAGCTCTGGTCTGGCATTGGTCTACACGGGCAGCCTTGCCCAGATGACGTGACCTGTCTGTTGGTTACGAGGGAGGCTTAGCTGGTGGGCCAAATTCTCGCAGGTCAGCACAAAGGGGTGTATCTGCTTCGATTCGAGGGCGACGTGCGGCTTACGCTCTGTGCGGCCGCAGACCGTTATTTGGCTCGCATGTTTGAAGATCCGCAGTTCAAAGGTGTGATGGTCGATCTGACCAGTGCGCTGGGGATCGATAGCACCTCACTTGGCCTGTTGGCAAAGCTCTCGATTCGCGCCAAGGAACAATTTGGTTTTATTCCAACTCTGATTTGCGATTCGGCGGATTTACGACGGCTATTAGATTCCATGGGTTTTGACGATGTTTTTAACATTGTCGACTCTGCGCCGCAGTCACCCGCTGATCTCGGCCCGCTGCCTGCGCTAGAGGTTCCCGACGCGCAGCTTCGAGCGCAGGTGCTAGACGCCCATCGGGTCTTGATGTCGATGAACGACAACAACCGAGACACCTTCAAAGATCTTGTCGAGGCACTGGAAGCAGACGAAGCTCAAGCTCAGTCGGAGGCTGCTGCAAGGCTTAGCCCGAGCTTGCGCGCTTCGCTATGAGCTTAGCTTCGATGAAGCGCTTGTGGCTTACGTAAAGCAGGTCCGCGATCGCTCGGATACGGTGCTCCTCAAAGGCATCGATGACCTGATCAGCTAACGCGACTCGCCACAGCGCAACCACCAGATCAAATCGCTGAGGTTCACTCCAGTGGTCGGTTAAAGTCCGGGTTAGTGGCTGCACGCCGACACTGTGTTCAACGGTGGCTTCGGACTCCTCCAAGATTTCATTGAGCGTCTGATCATCCAGCGTGAAGCTGGCTTTTAGGGTTTGCCGAATTTGCTGGCGCTCGGCTGTACTGATATTGCGGTCCGCGTTGGCTACTTCCCAGAGTAAGGCGGCAGCCGCCAGTTCCAAGGTCCTCGGCTCATCGTCCAGATTGTCTTGGGGGCCAGCGACGGCACGAATTCGCTCAATCAGTTTGCTCAGCATAAGCTCCGATCCCTGGCTCTAAGCAGCCTGCTGCACAGCGTTGAGGGCATCGTCCAGCAGCTTGGGGTCATTTGCTCGAAGGCGGGTCGCGTTGCTCAGAATTCTGCGGAATTGACGGGCGCCGGGCACCGCGTGGTAAACACCGAGCAGGGGTCTGCACAAATCACCGAGACGCACGCCATCAGCCAGCTGATTCACCACGTAGGTTCGATATAGCTCGATGACCTGGTGTGCTGTGGGGCTCGGGCGGCCCTGTTTATGTAGGCGCGTGCTGAGCTCGGCTAGCAACGTCGGATTTTGATAAGCAGCACGTCCGATCATCACTCCCTCGACGTGAGTCAGATGTTCCATGGCATCTTCTGCGCAAGCAATACCGCCGTTCACGACGATTGGTAACGAGGGAAACTGCTGCGCCATGGTGTACACGCGCTCGTATTGAAGGGGTGGAATCTGACGATTTTGTGCCGGGCTGAGGCCGCTCAAGATGGCCTTGCGGGCATGCAGATAGAGACGAGGCAATCCTGCGTCGCGCAATATGCCGATGAAGTTGGACAATTCTGCATCGGAATCCAGCTCGTCCACACCGAGACGGCACTTTACTGTTACTGGCACTTGCACCGCGTCCTGCATGGCCCTTAGGCACCTTGCAACGAGCTCTGGTTCACGCATGAGACAAGCCCCGAAACGCCCGCGCTGTACTCGATCCGACGGGCAACCGACGTTTAGGTTGATCTCATCGTAGCCGGCGTCTGCGGCTAACAGCGCGGCTGCGGCTAATGAGTCTGGCTCGCTGCCGCCTAGTTGTAGAGCCACAGGGTGCTCTTCGGGGTTGTACTGCAGCAGCTTTCGGGCGTCGCCGTGTAGCAGAGCGTGGGCGGTCACCATCTCAGTGAAAAGCAAAGCATGCGGCGCAAACAAGCGATGCAGGTAGCGGCAGTGGCGATCAGTCCACGCCATCATGGGCGCCACGCACAGGCTGGCATCTGGTAAGGGTCTAGCAATCACAGTGCTTTATCTTACAATACATAGGCTTATCTGCGCTGCCCAGATGTCTTGGCATGAGATAGGAAGGCATGGGCCCCACTGACAGTGCCAATCAATACAATTCTATTGCCAATCCAGATTATTGAAAGCAGGGAGCGCGATGGCTGAGGCCTCAAGTGCACGATGAGAGATCGTGCGATTAATCGAAAACTTAGCCAAGCCAGCCCGCGTGACAGCGTGAAGAAGTGGTTTTGAAACCTCGAGCCCCGATGGCTATCAGAGCGCTACGCACGCTGGCACGCATTCTGTATCCGTTGCAAGGTACCGGCCTACCTAGGATTGCAGAACGAATCAGAAGGGGAACGGCTGCACGCTTGCTCGCGAATCAGCAGCCTGCTGACTTTTGGATTCAGGATTTCATGGGACGATTGCAGTTTTGCTGCGATCTCAGGGATCACATGGGCAGCCAAATCTTCTTTCGTGGAGCCTACTCGTTTGATCAGCTAGCTCTTATTCGCACCTTGTTGCCACAGCCATGCGTGTTTGTCGATATTGGTGCCAACCAAGGCGAATTTTCGGTGTTTGTGGCGTCCTTGTGCAAAGACAGTCAGGTGTTGGCATTCGAACCCACGTCCCAAATGCGCGCGCGCCTCAAGGCAAACGTCAAAGCAAACGAATTTGACAACGTTCGCGTTTTTGCAGTGGGCCTTTCGAATGAGGCACGAGAGGACGTGCCGATATATGGTGGTCACAGTACTTTCGAGGATGGTACTCGGCACTCTGGTTTACCGACAATTTTTGCTATTTCACAAAGAGATCAATTGTTGGAGACAATCTCACTGCGAACTCTGGATGACGTTTGGCGAACTGAGCTTTCGTTCGGGCGAATTGATCTTATGAAGATCGATGTAGAAGGGGCCGAGCTGCATGTGCTGCAAGGTGCCCGGCAAACCATCGCCGAGCACCGTCCGTTTATTATTTTCGAGTCGAGCAGAGAAAGCTCCGCGGCGGCGGGTTACAGTACCTCAGACCTGTATCAGTTGCTCTATTCCTGGGGTTATGAGCTGCAGGCCATCGGCGCCGGGGGCGCGCTGGCAGAGCTAGATAGCAGTACTTCCTTTTGCAATGTTCTCGGGATGCCGCGGGAAAAAGTGAGTGATGTAAATTCTAAGCTCGGTGCTAGAGAGCTGTCATAAGACGTTAAATCGTAGCGTTGGTGCTTTGGCGTACTGCCGCCATTCAGCATGACTGGCCAAGTCTTCTTCGAGAACTGAGCACCACAGCCCCGATTCTCAAACGGCGTCAACTCGGATGAAAGCTTGGCGATGCTATAAAGGCGTTAGTACCCACCATTGCATGAGCCGTCCTCGCCCTTCTGAGCAAAGCAGCCATCGTTCTGTGTCTGGCAGTTCTTCTAGTTCGACAAACTCAGATAGATCCCGTGAAGAAGTGGTTAGCACTTGGGTGGAGAAGTGTGGTTTCAACCTCTCCTGCAAACTGGCCCTCAGCTCGTCGCCGGCGCTATGCAGCCAATCATGTAGCTCAATGATCAAGACGGAGTTTTTGAGCAGCTCAATGACGCGTTCGCTCAAGAACTCGAACTCAGCGCCTTCAATGTCTATCAGTACAACGGATTGGTCCCGCTGGCTCGCCGGAATGCCTTCCAGGGTGTCGATATCAGCTTCACCGTAGACCGATACCAGATCGGAAACGCCGTTAAGTTCCGCATTCGCTCTGATCACAGACTGGCCAGCTTGAGTCATCTCAAAGCAGAGAGACCGCTCAAACAATCGTTGGCTAACCGCGGCTACGCCGTAGTAACCGTCAGCGGCGCCGATGTCGATGAAGATGCTGCGTTTTTCGCTAGCTGAGACCAGCGCATTCAGCACTTCTTGCTCATAGAGGCCAAGCAGCATTCCAGCGCGATCAATCGCGCTCCACCAGGATGTGGGGGAAAAGCGGAACCCTTTGAAGGGTCCGTAGCGCACTTGGGCATCGAATAGCTGGTTAAAATGATTGGCAAGGCGCAATCGTGTGGCGGTGGCGTCTTCGACGATCTTCGACTTTATAGCCGCGCGGCCTGCGTAGTGTTTGAGCGATCCTCTCAAACCTCGATCCTTCAGCGAATCGTATAGCCTCGTAAAAATTGAAATAGCTATGTTGATTCTCAGTGTAGGCTCGCCCTCGTTGACTGGGCATTTTACCCGAAGCGCGCATAGGTCCGTTCCCGGCTGCATTTGGGCAGCAGGTTGTTACTGATCTGTTGAAGCTGTGGGCCCGCGTTGTGAAGCTGGCGGCCACGCTCTGCGCCGAAGTTTCCAGGGTGTGACGTGAGCCTCAATTCTGCATGGGAATTCCTTTACCAGGAGAACCAAATTGACCGGCAATCGTGCCCGGTACAGCGCTAACTTCTTGAAAAAGCAGGCAATATAGTCCTGCAGGATTGCTGCAGTTTTCTCCATTTTTGGCTCCACTTTTCCTTCATTTTGAGTAACGAACGAGGTATAGTTCGCACCTAAGTTATTGATAACCGGAAAACGTCTACTTGGTTGTCTTTAATGACTGGGATTCGTTCAGCAAGCAGCAAGGCAAAATCTGCAGAATATATGGAGACCGAAGCAGGCACCGACTTCGCTCCCAAAATTCCTAAGCCTGCCTAGACTGATGAAAACCGTAGTCGTGCGAGATGGACGTCAGCACAGAAGAAAAGTGATCGATATGCAGCATCAAAGCCCTTTCCAAAGAACGATTCGAGCGGCGGTTCACGCCATCGGAATCGGCGTTCACAGCGCTGACAAAGTCCGCATGACTCTGCGCCCTGCCGAGGAGAACAGTGGCATCGTCTTTGTCCGCAAAGATCTGGGTGGGGTGCGAGTGCGGGCGACCGCGGCGAATGTCAGCGATACCACTCTGTCGACAAGCATCGCTGAAGACGGTGTCCAGATAGCTACCGTTGAGCACCTGATGTCTGCGCTTTGGGGACTTGGCATCGACAATTTGATCGTGGAATTGTCTGGTGAAGAAGTGCCGATCATGGATGGCAGTGCCGCACCTTTCATCTATTTGATCAATACGGTTGGCACGGTTGCGCAGCAAGCGCCACGCCAGTTCATTCGCATCAAACGCCCAGTGGTCGTGTCCCAAGGCCAAGCGTCCGCGGTGCTAAAGCCAGCTGCAGGATTTAAAGCAGGCTATACGTTCGTTGCCGATCATCCGGTATATAACCGCTATCCAAAGCGCGCCGTGCTCGACTTCAGCCAATACTCTTATGTGCATGAAGTTGCGCGAGCACGTTCTTTTGGGTTGATCAATGAGCTAGAGCAAGCTCAGGCGATTAACCGCTGCATGGGATCCAGCCTGGAAAACGCCGTTGGCGTGGATGACTATCAGGTACTGAATGAAGACGGCTTGCGCTATCAGGACGAATTCGTAAAGCACAAAGTGTTGGATGCGATCGGTGATTTGTACTTACTCGGTCGACCCATTCTCGGCGAGTTCGACGGTTACATGTCTGGCCATGCGTTAAACAACAAGCTGGCGAAAGCGTTGCTGCGCTGTGAAGACGCCTGGGAAATCGTTGAGCTACCAGAAGCTGGCGGCAAACGTGCTGCGGCAGCGACCGGAACTCGAGAGCTGGCACCAATTGCGCAACCCGCGCTAGTCTAAGGCAGTAGTGCAGCCGCGCAGGCGGCTAGAGTCCGGCTTGCCCGGTTGCCTCCTTATGCATTTTTTCTAAGAAACCCCGCAACGCTTGTCGAGCGTCGGCATCACTTAGCAATCCGCGTGCTGCCATGATTTCAGCCATGGCCACGATCGATCGGTTGCCGTCGATCATTGACATGATGAAGGCATGCACAGCGGTGCTCTGAGCCTGGCTACGAAATGCCGCACTTTGCGGTACGGGATCCGTCAGATTCATCAACCACCGAGGCCCTTCCAGTGCATGCCCTTTGGGCGGGGAGACGCTCGACTGCTTGTTTAAACAGCTGGTGTTGATCTGCTCCACGCGACTGTGACGGCTGCTGGGTGACTGTAGATAGGGTAGGGTGCAATCCACATTGCTGCTGAGGCTAAACCCCTGTGCGCTCGCCTGTTCGATGAACTCTTCAAGACTGGAACAGGCCGCCGGATCGCTGTTGTGAAACGCAACGGAACCGTGATTGATCCAACTGCCTGCTGGGGCTAACAGGTTATTCACCAATGCAGCGAGGTCGGGGATCGAAGCCCCGCAGATATCAGAAAACCACGGTGTGATAACAACATCGAACTGTTCCGCGGCGAAGGGCGGGGTAAACGCATCGGCGCTGACGAACTCTAGCCCTGCGGGTAAGGGCACCGCCGGGCGTTGTAGCTGACGGCGACAGGCCACATCAGAGGCACTGCGTGGCGCCAACGGAAACTCGTATAGTGTTAGGGGTTCGTCGGCACAGATTTGTGCACCGGCGAGAGCAAGGTAGGGATTTATCTCCAGACCGACAGTGAGTTGCGGTTGCCAACGGGCGTGCAAATCATGGGCCAGGCGTCCGCCACCGCTGCCAAGTATCAATACTCGGCACTCTGCGGTGGGGCGAAGGCTCGCTGCGGTCAGTGCACCTTCGATGGCTTGCCAGGCACCGTGGTTTTCCACGTCTCCCCAACACCAGTCGCGAAATAGATTAGCCGCATAGCTGAACAGGCGGTGTTGCTCTGGGAGCGTAGTCTGTAGCGCAAGATAGGTTTCTCGTGTCGCTGCAACGCCCACGTCGAGCGGCGCTAACAGGGTCTGTACCGCTTGCCGCTGCGCTGCGTAAGCATCGGCCAATCGACCCAGACGGGTCTTGGTCAAGTTACTGCGGGATCGCTCCAAGGCTGCAGTGGCTGCCTGCTCTTGTTGCTGTAGATTGCGCAAGGCGAGATGCCAGCGGTTACGCCATTCGCTCAGTTGCGCTTCAGGGTCAGCGAACAGCCAGGGCACATCACCCAGTTGTGGATATTGGCGCTCGCAGGTCGCGCAGCGTAACGCGGACAGGCTGGCGCCGCACCGTGGACAGGCTAAAACGCTGTTCAGTGCCTCTGCGGGACCATGCGCCGTTGCTGAAACTTCGCTCACATCCTGTGTCATGTCGCCTGCTATCGATCGCCGTAGGATTGAAGCCTAGGGTAGCGTGGCGACTGGCGGGTGATGTGACACTGTTCACGCGCAGCCGTGAGCGACGCGCATGAACAGGGGTTGCGGTTAGATGGGGTTGCTGATGGTGCCGTTCACAATAGGCTCGAAAGCTGTCAGAGAGTCTCTGAGTGTGCCATTGCCCAGGCCGTGGCTAGGGAAGTAGTCCACGGTATCAAACAGCCCCTGCTCGTTGTGCAGGGCCATGTAGTTCAGCAGCACTGTCTGTACCAGCAGGTTAACGTTGTTGGCAGCCGGTGTGCCCGCCGTTTCAACGGAGCCGTCAGCGCGCATATATCCCAGCTGTTGATGCAGCGCCTGCTGCTCAGGCGTACCGCCGATTAGCGTCGCTCTGCCACCGGGGTTGTAAACCAGAAAGAACGTGGCTGCAGTTTGCTGGTTGTCGCTGGTCCATTCACCTTTACCGCGACCGTCTGCGGAGTTGTCGATAACGCCATTGGATGACAGAGAGCCATCTGACATCACGTACAACATCAGCGGGACGCCGCGAATTGCCGCGTATTCAAGGCAGGCGCCCATGCACTGACCAGCGCGGAAGTCTTTGACCTCGCCCTCGGCTCTAGCCCCACCGTGGTAGTCGTACCCACCCATCTCAATCGTGCCAGCACCAGAGAAGCCGTTGATCACCATCTTCATGACTGAAGCGGTTTTCTGGAACTCTCTAGCGTCACGGCTGTTGCCGAGGAATTCATTGGAATCGAAGATCCCTGTCGCGCCGACGATCTCTTGATCGCCGCCAGGATCCAGCGTGGTCGGATCGCCAAAGCGCTCGGCCAGGTCTGCGCTCTTAAGGTAGCCACAGCGCACCAGGTCTTTGACAACATCGTCTGTAGAGACGCTTTGACCAGTATCCAAACTGCTCATCTTCTGATCACTTAGGCGGTAGATGGATTCCATTACCGCGACCGCATCCTGC
>JBPCXR010000175.1:0-21033 GCA_051027215.1 Pseudomonadales bacterium
GCGCCGCCGACTATGCCTTGCCCCACGGTTGCGCCGTGACCATCGATCACCTTAAAGGGACCGGAGATCACGGTGCGCAGCGAGCGCGTCAGCTCCTCCGCCGAGCGCGCGTCAAAGTAGCTACCACCACCAATTTGCGCCCAGGTTTCGAAGGTGCGCTTGAGCTCGGGATCATCGATGGCAAAGCCAACGATGGAGACCTGCACATCTAAGCCTGCACCACGTAACTCGCTGAGCACGGCAGCTGGGTCACCATCGCAGGTTTCCTCGCCGTCAGTAATCAACACAATGGTCTTCGGACCGCTGGCCTTGGCGAGGTCATTGGGTATTTGCTTCAAGGAATCGGCAATCGGGGTTTTGGCCAAGTTCATCGCGTTGATGCTGGCAATGCGCTGGGCAGCGGCGCTGCGATCTAAGGGCCCGAGCGGGATTTCGAGATCGGTGCGACACTCGTTGGCAGCCTTGTGACCAAAAATGCGCAGTGCAAAGTCGCGATTGTCGCTCAGCTGTTCGCGCACCAGTTCATCGAGCACTGTGCGCGCGATCTCGATGCGGCGTACGCCGTCTTCGCGTTGCAACATGCTGCCGCTGGCATCCAGAATCAGTTCCACCGCGCCAACCCCTTGAGTCGATTGGCTCATGGTTTGATTCGTGCGCTCGAATACCACCGCAAGGCGTCCGGCAGGTGCCACGGTGATCGCTCGCCGCGCAAGCACCTGGCCCGTACGAGCGGTAACGTAACGCAGCTCATACTCGCCGCTGGCCTCAGGTAGCTGCACCGTGAGTGGATTTTTGCGACTCAAAATTCCACGAGTAAACAGCGCCTTGGCGTCATCTGCGGCGTCGGCTGGATGAATCGCAATCTGATCGTAGTTGTTACCTGGCCCCTCCCAATGCACGGCCAGCGGCGTATCCGCCAGGCCAATCGCCGGCGCATCGAGCGCGGCGCTGGCGCTACCGATGGTCAGCGGTCGCGTTGCCAAAACCGTCTTTGAGCGTGCGGTGGTATAGCGCAGCTCGTAATCACCCGCGATCTCCGGCAAGCGCATGTTGGTCGGGTTGCGCTTATTGAGGATGGACGCACGAGCGACGGCTTTGCCATCGCCGCCGAGCGCATACAACAACACCAGATCGTAATCGTTGCCCGGCCCTTGCCAGCCGATTTCTATCGTGCTCCCGGGCACTGCGGTATTCGGTGCCTCGATGCTGGCGGGAACATCAACCACGCTAATCGGTCGCTGGGCCAGCATGCGATCAGTTAGCCGGGTGCGATAACGTAGGACGTAGGCACCGGGTGCGTCTGGTGCTACGAGGCTTACCGGATTGGCGCGACTGAGAATGCCTTTAGAGAAACTGGGTTTTGCATCGGTTGCCGCATCAGCAGCGACAAGTTCTATCCGATCATAGGGGTTGCCTGGTCCTTCCCAGGTCACCGCAATGGGCGCGCCTTGGTTGACCTCGGCCGGTGCAGTCAGGGTGGTTGCAACATCCACTACCGTGATCGGTTTACGTCCCGCCACCCGCTTGGCGCTGCGGTGCCAGTAGCGCAGTTCATAGCTACCAGGCGCCTCGGGCATCACGACCCGCAGCGGATTCTTGCCGCTGGTGATCGAGGCGCTGTGTATACCGCTGGCGTCCTCCGCAGCATCCGGAGCGATCACATAGACCGAGTCATACTGTTCGCCGGGTCCCTCCCAGGTTACCTCTATGGTGGCGCCGATCTGAGTCTCCACCGGCGCCGTAAGCACGGCGCTGGCCAACTCTGTTCCGGCAGTGGCAGCCGGCAGTGTTAGCGCTATCAAAAGGGTGAGGACGTACTGCCCCTGCCACCTCGAACCCGCCCGTGTCATCTTAGTGTTCCCCCATCTACCTAATCTGCGGAAATTGCCACACTACTAGCTTACTTCGGATCAGCTGCAGCTTGATCGAATTCGGGCGCGATCGCTGCAAATTCAGAGCGAATTGGGTAACTTTACGACCGTCACAAAGTCGAATAGCTAGAATCACGACTAGAGGACCCGAGCTCTCGTGCCGATTCGATCTCACATCGCCGCAAGTGCAGTCGCACTACTGATCACAGCGCTGCCCGCTCATGCAGTGCGCTTCGACGCAGCCGAGTTACTCTCTACAGCCGTCGACCTGATGGAGCAGGAACAGTATTCCCTGGCCCGCACCTATTTAGCACCAACGCTGATTCACCATCGACTAACCTCCGAGGCGCGTTCACACGCCTACTATATGCGCGGCTACAGCTACTACGCGCAAAACATGTACGTCTCAGCGCGCAAGGACTACAACCGCGCGCTGGAGTTCCACCCCGAAAACGCCGAGGTACAGGCAGCCCTGGCAGGCCTATACTTCAACGGACAGGGCATCCAACGGGATATGAGCCTAGCGCTCACGCTCTACACCAGCGCCGCCGAGCTTGGCAACGAACAAGCCATGTTTCACCTAGGCTATGCCTATGCCAATGGGATTGGCGTTACAAAAGATCTGACCATTGGTCGTCAGTGGCTGAGCAAAGCGGCAGAAGCCGGCGATGCAGTCGCTATGACCCACCTGGGCGCAAGTTACCGTGCCGAAGCAACCGACGAACCGGATCCACAGCTCGCGTTGCGCTGGTATAACAAGGCCATCGACGCAGGGCATGCCAGCGCCATCATTGCTAAAGCCTACATGCTCAAAGGTGATGAGTTGGGTGAACCAGACCCTGCGGCAGCGCGCGCACTCATGGAGCAGGCCGCGGCCAGTGGCAGCGACAACGCACGCGTGAGCTTGAGCTATCTCTACCTCACCGGCGACGGGGTACCGGAAGATCAGACCAAGGCGTACCAGCTGCTCGCTGAGGCGACGGCGAGCAATTCCCCGGAAGTGTACTTTCGCCTCGGGCACCTACAACAGTACGGTCTCGGCACTGAGGCTAATCTGGAAGCGGCCATAGCCTCGTTTAAGCGCGCAGCCGCGGGAGGCATCAGCGATGCCATGTCGCGTCTAGCCTACTTGCTCATGAACCGCGAAGACGATGAGTCCCAGTCCCAGGCAGGCTATTGGTTGGCCCAGGCGACCCAAAGCGACACGGCCGATGCCTACAACGAATACGCTTGGTTTTTGGCTACCAGCCCATTTGCCGAGGTGCGCGACGGGTCGCTCGCGGTAGACAACGCCAGAAAGGCCGTGGCAATCGACAACAACGCCAGCTATTTGGACACGTTGGCTGCAGCTTATGCCGAGGCAGGGCAGTTTGCGGAGGCAGTGCTGACCCAGAAGCAGGCCATTGAGCTTGCCAAGACTCATCATCCAGACGTTGTCGACGATCTGGTTTCTCACTTGCAGGCCTACCAATCCGATCGCGCCTGGCGCGAGCCACCACTCAAGCGCTAAAGCAAAAGTCGTGATGCAGCCCTAGCCCACCGGGGTCGACTCTGGTACAACTGCGCGCTGCCACGGGAACCGCTCCCGCTGGCCGCTCAAATTTGGCGCGATGAGCACGCGCCACGCCGCTAGGAAGGCAGTCAGTGAGCATAGAACAGCAAGAGCTAGATCAGATTTACCAGGTCATTAAAACCCTGGTCAGCGATGGCAAAGCCGAATTTCGTCCCGGCCACGTGGCCCAGGCACTGCGTGCCAGCGGCGAACCCATGGGCACCTGGCAAATCCGGGCCACCATGAGCGCATTGGAAGCAGCCGGCCTCATCAGCCACGACGCGGATCGCAACCTCTGGAGCCTGTCCAGCGACGCAGAACAAGTGGCTAGCGGTTAGTTCGACTGGGCGTCCATAACGCGACCCCATATCCGCGCTAGAAGACTTCCTCCGGTCGCAGGTCAAACCGCTGAATCAACTCCTGGCGCGCAGCCTCAAAGGCTGCAGGATTTTCCGCTCGTAGCACCTCGAGTTGCTCGGCAACCTTCTCACCCAGACCCTGGTTGATGACGATTTCTACCCGGCGATTGCGGGCTCTGCCGGCGGCATTTTCGTTACTCACCAGCGGTTTGGTAGCAGCATGACCGGTGATCTGAAAGCGGGTTTGATCCAGTGTGCCATCGCCAAACAGACCATGGGCCACGCTCACCGCGCGAGCGCTGGACAGCGCCCAGTTGGAGCGAAACCGGGTTGTTGAAATAGGCTGGTCGTCGGTGTGCCCTTCCACCACGATCTGGCCTTCTGTGTCTATCAGCTGGTTCTGAATGATCTTCAAAATCGGTTTAAAGTTTGCAGACATGTCCGCCGTACCGGAATCGAAAGTGCCATACTCCTTGATGCGGATAGTGATTTGCCGACCTTTGGTCTCGATCTCTAAAACGCCTTCAGCAATCTCCTCAGACAATGCCGTGGCCAGGTCAATGGCGTCCTGTTCGGTTTCGCCTACGAGATCTTGAACGTCATCCACAATCACCATCTTCTCTGCATCGCCGGATTCACCGGTATTGCTGGAGCCAAGGTCTTGGCAGGCTACATCGAGGCTGCTGCGCGAATCATCCGTGGTTTTCTGCCAGATCTCGTTGAGCGGGGTTGGGTCCGGGCGGCCTGGCGAGAATTCCTGGGCGATGATGCTGGTGCCTTTGGGAATGTCGTTGGCACGAAACTTTTGCTGCACGCCGAACGCCTGACTCATGGAACCAGCCAGACGTTTGAATTTGAGCACGTCCATTTCCGAGAAAGACAACAGCAGCACGAAGAAACACATGAGCAGCGACATCAAGTCGGCGAAGGTCATGATCCAACCGCCGCCACCTCCGTCGTCACTCTTGCTGAGTTCTTCGTCGTCGTCAGTCATGACTGCAGCCGGCGCAGGGTGGCGCTACTCGTCTTCACCGCGTTTCGATTCCGGCAGATAAACCTTAAGCATGGAATCAATGACCCGTGGGTTCTGACCTGCTTGTATGGCCACCAACGCATCTACCACCATGCTTTTCACTCGCGCTTCTTCTTCTCGACGCAAGCTCAGCTTGTCTGCCACCGGCAGGGCAAACATGTTGGCGAACATGGCGCCATAGAGTGTGGTTAGCAGTGCCACGGCCATTGACGGCCCAATAGACTTCGGGTCGTCCATGTTCGAGAGCATGGCGACCAGACCTACCAAAGTACCAATCATGCCCATGGCCGGGCCAACGTCACCCATGGCACTAAAAATCTTGGCGCCCACTTCGTGACGTTGCAGAGTCTGGGCAAGGTCTTTCTTGAGCAGTGTGCGCACGACGTCAGCATCGTGACCATCGATCAGCAGCTGAATGCCTTTTTGCATGAAATTGCTGGAGACCTCTTTGCCTTCCAGCGCCAACATGCCGCCTTTGCGCGCCGTATCCGCCAGGTCAACAACTTCGTCGATCAGTTCTTCCGGAGGTACCGATTTAAAACTGAACGCCTTGACCGCAACTTTCAGTGCACCCAGAAATTGTGCTAAAGAGAATTTCATGAGCACAACGAATAAGGTGCCGACAAATACGATCAGCAGCGAAGGCGCATTGACGAACATGGCCAAGCTGCCGCCCAGCAGCATAGCTACAATCACGATGCCGAAAGAGCCAACCAGGCCGATAAGAGTCGCGAGATCCACAATATCCCTAAAGCGGTGCTTTACGCCCTAAGTCTAGACACGAATTTCAACCCTGCAGGAGGCCCCAATCCGACCTGCTCACGGCCTACAACCTGCTCGTTGACGAGCCTAGCAGCCGCCGTTACGGTGCCTGCACCGTCGCCGGAAAAGATGCCTGACAGTCATGCCTGCCAAGAAGAAGACCGTGCCAGAACCCGCCGCAGAACCCGCGCTGGATCTGGACTTTGAGGCCGCCCTAGCCGAGCTAGACACCCTGGTACAAGAGATGGAAACCGGCGAACTGGGCCTGGATGCCTCCCTGGCCGCCTTCGAACGCGGCATCGCCCTCACCCGTCATTGCCAACAGGCCCTGAAGCAGGCTGAGCTAAAGGTCCAGGCGTTGACGAAAGACGGCGACCTGGAAGACCTCGATCTGGATGAGCTGGATGACCACTAGTAGCGACGGCGCCGCCGCCTTGCCGGATCTACCCGAACTGCGCGCCACCGTGGACGATGCCTTGAACGTGCATCTGCCGAAAGACACCGAGCTGTCTGAAGATCTACTGGCGGCAATGCGCTACGCGACCCTCGGCAACGGCAAACGCATGCGTCCGCTCCTAACTATTGCCGCCGCCACCGGTTGCGGCGCGAGTCTCGAAGATGCCTTAGCACCCGCCTGTGCGCTGGAACTTATTCACGCTTACTCGCTCATTCACGACGACCTGCCAGCCATGGACGATGACGAGCTGCGTCACGGTCTACCGAGTTGCCACGTGCGCTTCGGCGAGGCCAACGCAATTCTTGCGGGCGATGCGCTGCAAGCCTTAGCGTTCGAGACGCTATGCGGCGCTCAGGGTCTAAGCCAGGAAGTGCGTTTACGCTCGATACAGGTGCTGGCCGCTGCGGCCGGTCCTGCAGGCATGGTGGGTGGCCAGGCGCGCGACATGGAAGCAGAAAAACAGAAACTGAGCCTTGGCGAGTTGCAGCGCTTGCACGCTGCCAAAACCGGTGCGCTCATGACCGCCGCTGTGCAGATTGGCGCACTGGTGGGCAATGCCAGCGCTGAGCAGTACGTGTTACTCACCGAGTTCGCCCGGCGGGTGGGTCTCGCCTTTCAAATCGTCGATGACTTGCTCGACGTCACCGAATCCACCGAGCAACTCGGCAAGCCCGCCGGTTCCGACGCCAAAGCCGGGAAAAACACTTACCCCGCACTCATGGGCCAAAAAGCATCGCGTCTACGCGCTGAAGAGCTGCTGGCGGAAGCCCTGCCCATGCTGGATCGTGCAAAGATTCAGAACCCACTATTGGGTGATCTGGCGAAGCTATCGGTGCGACGTACTCACTGATTCAGCCGCTCACTGGGTGAGCATGAGTACCCCGTTGTGCTCTTCCATCTTCACCGCTTTCAAAAACGACATGCCCAACAGAATCTCCACGGGATAATTACCCATGATGATGGCGGCTTCTACGTTGGGTACCCGAATGCCGCCGACGGTTACCTCGGCAAGGTTCAGAAAGTAAGACTCGGTGACGCCCTGGGCCGTTTGCACAGTGCCCAGTTTGCCCGCGAGGTAGTTGATGCCGAGAGATTGCGCCGTGCGCGAGCTAATGGCGACCACCGAGGCACCGGTGTCGACTAAGAAGTTCACAAACTGACCGTTGATCGCGCCGCGCACCTGGTACTGGCCCAACTCATCGGCATTGACCGTAATTTGGCTTCGCTCTGGTACCCGAAAGTTGCCGGCGATCCGCGAGCTCAGCGTGAGCTTGAATATCTCACCGCCAAAACGAATTCGCGCGGAGTGCGCATCGGCGGCTAGTAAGGTCACACCCGCCTTTTCTTGCCCAACCTTGAGCAGCTTTTCCCCTGCTCCAGGTATGCGCAGCACGGCTCGGCCGTCGAACAGGCCGACAACCTCCACGGGAGCGGCTGCATTGGCGCCGGCCGGGGCTGTCGGCAGCCAAAGCAGCGCAAGTAGCAACGCTCCACGGGGCAACTGGGTTACTAAATTGAATAAGGATCGGCCAAACACAGGCGCTCCGGGCGCAGTGAGATGCGCTCAGTCTAAAAGAACAGGCTTGGCCCGGTGAATAGGGCCAGCAAAAATGCGAATTGCAGCACAATGGCTGCGAGACAACCGGCCAGCACATCGTCGAACATCACGCCAAAGCCGCCCCCCACAGTGGCGTCTGCCCAGCGCACGATGCCGGGCTTGGCGATGTCGAAAAGTCGAAACAGTGCGAAGCCGAGTAGAGCCCAGAGCCAGTCCTGGCCGAAGCCCAACAGCGTAATCCAGATGCCCACCACTTCATCGATCACGATTGCCCCGGGATCGTGTAGGCCCAGTTGGGCCTCAATACGGTTACAGGCCCAAACCCCAAGAGTAAACACCACAACGATGATGATGAGTTGTTTGATCGGCGACAGCGGCGCCAACAGCACAAACCAGAGCAGTAAACCCAGCAGGCTGCCCCACGTACCCGGCGCCGGTCGCAACAGCCCAGACCCGAGTCCGGTGGCAAACAGCACAACTGGACGCTTGAGCTGCGCAGCAGTGAACAGCGAATCGGCGCTCGCCATCTCAGCGTTCTTCGAAATGATCGTAGCCGCTAATTTCTACTGGGTGGCCGTCCAAAAGAATGTCCGTCTCTTTGGTGAGCATGCCAATGCGACAAATCGGCACGTCCATTTCCGGCAGTGTGCGATTACTGGAGAACACCAGCTCGTAGTCATCGCCGCCAAGCAGCGCTTCCTGCAACCCGGATTCTTGATGGGTGGGCACTGCATCGCTGTGCAGTTTGACACCGACGTTAGATGCGCGACATAGATGCGCGACGTCTTGCAACAAGCCATCGGACACATCGATAGCAGCGCTGGCGATGCCGCGCAGCGCCATGCCTACCAGCAAGCGCGCCCGTGGCCGAAAGTAGTGCTCGTTCAAGGAGTTGAGCTTCTCACCGAAGCTACACAGCTCCAATTCGCCAAGCTCCAGCGCGGCCGCTGCGGCACCCAGGGTGCCGGTCACGTACAGCTCGTCGCCCGGTTGCGCACCACTACGAGTGAGCGCTTGGCCGTGGGGTACATGGCCATGCACGCTCACGCTAATCGACAGTGGGCCGCGAGCAAGGTTGCCACCGGCAATGGGCAGGCCAAGAGCTCTGGAAGCGTCCTGTACCCCAAGGGCCAGACGCTCTACCCAGCGTGGCTCACTATCTGGCAACGTCAGCGCCAGCATGGCAAAAGCCGGTGAAGCGCCCATAGCCGCAAGATCGGAGGCACTGACCATCATCGCGCGATAGCCAATGAGCGCGGCATCTGCACGATGTGGAAAGTGCACGTCCGCCACCAGGGTATCGATGGATGACACCAACTCCTGCTTCAATGGCACTCGAGTCAGCGCGCCATCGTCACCCGGCCCCAATCTGATCCAGCGGCCCTGAGTGGTGTCTGCCAGGCGCTCAATGATCCGGCGGATGAGTTCGAACTCAGCCACGCGTTGCGCTATTTCGATTCGATGGCGTCATGGGCGGTTTCGGCGCTGCGGGTCTGCTTAGCCACGCTATCCAGTATGGCGTTGATGTACTTATGACTTTCTTCTGCGCCGAACACTTTTGCAAGCTCTACGTACTCATCAATCACGACCCGATAAGGCACATCGATGCGATGCTTGAGCTCAAAGGTACCTAACCGCAGGATGGCTCTTTCGACCTGATCGAGCTCGCTCACTTGGCGATCGAGTAGTTCAGCAAACAACGGATCGAGTTGCTCCTCTATGGGCACGCTTACCGGCGTTTCTTCGTTCGGGGTTCGATCGATGCATTTGACGACGGCTGCAAAGCACTCGCTGAAGAACGCCCGATCGGCTTTCTTCAGGCTGTCGCTGTCGAGGAACTCTTGTAGCACAGCGCTGGCCGGGTTGCCGCCCATCTGCCACTGATACAGCGCTTGCACCAGAGCTCGACGGGACTGCCGCCGCGCCCAAGGGTTGATCTTCATAGTTGATCGAGCAGGTTGCTCATTTCCAATACCGTCAGCGCGGCGTCTGCGCCTTTGTTGCCAGCCTTGGTACCCGCGCGCTCTATGGCCTGTTCGATGGTCTCGGTGGTAAGCACCCCAAAGGCCACCGGCAAGTCTTCGTCCAATGACACGCGAGCAAGCCCAGTAGCGCAGGTACCCGCCACATAGTCAAAATGCGGAGTGGCGCCGCGAATCACTGCGCCCAAGGCAATGATGCCGGCATAGTCGCCAGTTCGAGCCAGCTTGCGCGCCACCAGCGGCAGCTCGAAACAGCCAGGCACCTGCACAACTTCTACGCTGCCGGGATCTACGCCGTGACGGTTCAGCGCATCGATAGCGCCTTTGACCAGGCTATCGACGATGTACTCGTTGAAGCGACCAGCAACAATGGCGAACCGCTTACCCTCGCCCCGGTAATGACCTTGAATCAAGAAATCGACTCCTTACTGACCGCTACTACGCCCCGCCTGGCCTAAAGGTAGCCTCAGGCTGCCGGCTCGGAATCGGTGCTCGTCTGGCGCGGCCGCAGGCGCACACGCAGATCGTCACCCACCGATGTGACCTCGGTTATTGTACCTGCAATACCTTGCGCCATGCGCGATAGCGGTAATTGCGCCAATGGCCGGGCATCGCTGCCCAAGAACTTCGGCGCGAGATATATCAGGGCTTCGTCCCACAGCCCCTGGGCCAGAAACTGGCCGATCAACATCGGCCCGGCTTCCACCAGCACCTCGTTGCAGTTGCGCTCGGCCAATGCGTGCAGCAGCGCTGGCAAATCAACCTGGGTCTTGCCACAAACCAGGGTCGCAACCGAGCTCGCGGGCTTGGCTCCTTCGGCATGTACCCACAGCGCCTGCTCGGCAGGGGCAAAGATTTGAGCATCCGGGTGCAGCCGGGCTTGGCTGTCCAGCACCACACGCAGCGGCTGACGCAGCTGACCTTGCACCGCGAACTGTGAATCGCGAACGTTCATTGCTGGATCGTCTGCGACCACCGTACCGCGCCCGGTAATAATCGCGCAGCTGCGCGCCCGCCAATACTGTACGTCTGCGCGGGCCGCAGATCCGGTGATCCACTGGCTCTCGCCGGAGGCCATGGCAGTACGCCCGTCCAGGGAGGCCGCCACTTTTAAACGCACAAAAGGTCGCTGCCGCACGATTCTGCTGGTATAGCCTTCAATCACACTGCCAGCAGCGTTGAGCTCCGCGGTGGCGACCTCAATACCTGCATCTCGCAGCAGCGCATAGCCGCGGCCGGCGACTTTTGGGTGCGGATCGGTAAACGCCCCGATAACTCGGGCAACACCAATGTCCTTGAGCGCTTCTGCGCAAGGGGGTGTACGGCTGTGAAAAGCGCAGGGTTCCAGGCTCACGTAGGCGGTTGCGCCTTGCAACCGTGCGGCGATCTGGGCCTTGCTCAGGCCGGTCGCAGCGCCTTGGGCACGCGCATCGTTAATCGCTGCTACCTCGGCATGGGGCCCGCCGGCGCGAACGTGGTAGCCGCGACCCAGTACCTCGCCATCGCGAACCAATAAGCAACCAACACAGGGATTGGGCGTGGTGCTGAAGCGACCTTGCTCGGCGAGCTCAATGGCCGCGGCTAAAAACCGCGTATCGACTTGCGACAGTGGGCCAGCCGCTTGTGCAGTTGTTTCAGTCACCGTTGGGCTCGTTCTGGGAGCTTTGGTCTTGGGCGTTGCCTGGGGCACTACCCTTTTCTAGTTTGTTGATGGCTTCCTGGAACTCACTGACGTCCTGAAAATCCCGATACACCGAAGCGAAGCGTACGTAGGCAACGCCATCGACTTCGCGCAACGCTTTCATAACAAACTCGCCCACGTCACTTGCCTGGATCTCGCGCTCACCGGTAGCACGCAGGTCGTGTTTAATCTGGTTGACGCAGGCTTCGATTTCGTCAGCGCTAACCGGGCGTTTCTCTAAAGCCTTCAGCAGCCCACCGCGCATCTTGTCTTCGTCGAACGGTTCCCGGGTGCCATCGCGCTTGACGATGCGCGGCATGACCAGCTCCGCGGTTTCGAAGGAGGTGAAGCGCTCACCGCAAGTCTGACACTCCCGCCGCCGACGTACTTCGGTACCTTCGGCGACCAGGCGCGAGTCAATCACCTTGGTATCATCCGCGCTGCAGAATGGGCAATGCACGAGGCGCGGTCGCCTTAGGCGACCCTCCGATAGACCGGGAACTCGCGGCACAGCTCGATCACTCGCTGTTGCACCGTCTTGACCATGTTGTCATTGCTGATGTCGTCCAGCACATCGCACATCCACCCAGTGAGGGTTTCGCATTCGGCTTCCCTAAAGCCGCGCCGAGTAACCG
This sequence comes from Pseudomonadales bacterium, assembly GCA_051027215.1. GTDB lineage: Bacteria > Pseudomonadota > Gammaproteobacteria > Pseudomonadales > Azotimanducaceae > CALHVX01. The sequence continues at coordinate 11,891 of JBPCXR010000175.1, forward strand.
CCGGTGAGCCGATTCGTAAGCCGCTGGTCACAAAGGGCGAGCGCGGATCGTTCGGTACCGCGTTCTTGTTAACTGTGATGTTGGCCCGACCCAGCGCCGCATCGGCGTCTTTGCCGGTGATGTCCTTGTCCACCAAATCCAGCAGGAACAGGTGATTGTCGGTGCCGCCAGATACTACGGAATAGCCGCGGCTCTGGAAGCCGGTGGCCATGGTCTGAGCGTTGCGCAACACCTGAGCCTGGTAGGTTTTGAACTCTGGCAGCAGCGCTTCTTTGAAGCACACGGCTTTCGCGGCAATGACATGCATCAACGGGCCGCCCTGGGAACCGGGGAACAACGCGGAGTTGAGCTTCTTTTCAATGGCAGGATTCTCTTTTGCCAAAATGATACCGCCACGTGGGCCGCCCAAGGTCTTGTGCGTGGTGGAGGTGGTGACATCGGCAATGTCTACCGGGCTTGGGTACAAACCGACCGCCACCAGCCCGGCGACGTGGGCCATGTCCACCAGCAGGTAAGCACCAACGGAATCCGCGATGTCACGAAAGCGTTGCCAGTCCATCTTGCGCGAATAGGCCGAGAATCCAGCAATCACCAACTTCGGCCGATGCTCTTTAGCGAGGCGCTCGACCTGGTCATAGTCCACTTCACCGGTATCGTTATCGAGCCCATATTGCACGGCGTTGTAGACCTTGCCGGAAAAATTCACCGAAGCACCGTGGGTGAGATGACCACCGTCTGCCAGGCTCATGCCCAGAATAGTGTCACCTGCATCCAACAACGCCAGGAACGCGGCAGCGTTGGCCTGGGAGCCGGAATGGGGTTGAACGTTGGCGTAGTGGGCGCCGAACAGCTGCTTGACCCGATCAATGGCCAACACTTCCACCTGATCGACATACTCGCAGCCACCGTAGTAACGCTTATGGGGGTAGCCCTCGGCGTACTTGTTGGTCAATACCGAGCCCTGAGCCTCCATGACCCTGGGGCTGGCGTAGTTTTCTGAAGCAATGAGTTCGATGTGCTCTTCCTGGCGGCGCTCTTCCTCGGCGATGGCTGCGGCAACCTCGTCATCAAAACCCGCAATTTTGTCGTCTGCTGAAAACATGAATGGCCCTCAATTCGATGGGCGCCATTGTACTGATTAGACCCGGGTGTGCCTCAAAAAAGGCTCAGGCAGGAGATGAATAGAGCGCGGTGGAGCGCACAAAAGATCCCAGATTGTCCTGCAAGTCGTCGTTTCATTGCCCGACTGCCGAAAATTGGCTACTGTCGCGCCCCAATTTTGCTTCTGAGGTTCACGGTGGCTCAGTACGTTTACACCATGCAAGGCGTGACCAAGATCGTCCCGCCTAAACGGGTGATCCTGGAAGACATTCATCTGTCCTTTTTTCCCGGTGCCAAGATCGGCGTACTGGGTTTAAACGGCTCGGGTAAATCGAGCCTGCTGCGCATCATGGCCGGCGAAGATACGGAGTTCGACGGTGAGGCCCGGCCCCAGAAGGACATCCGGGTGGGCTACCTGCCGCAGGAGCCCCAGCTAGATGACGATTTGAGCGTACGCGAGAACGTCGAAAAGGGCGTCGCTGGGGTTATGGACCTGCTCAAAGAGTTCAACGCCATCTCCGATAAGTTCGCCGAACCCATGAATGACGACGAGATGAATGCGCTGCTCGAGCGCCAGGGCGAGTTGCAGGGCCAGATCGACGCGGCCAATGGCTGGGACATCGACCGCACCCTAGAAATCGCCGCCGATTCACTGCGCCTGCCTCCCTGGGATGACAGCGTCAAAAACCTTTCGGGGGGCGAGCGGCGGCGGGTAGCACTGTGTGCGCTGCTGCTGTCGAACCCTGACATGCTGTTGGTGGATGAGCCCACCAACCATCTCGACGCCGAAAGCGTGGGCTGGCTGGAGCAGTTCCTGGCGGAGTTCCCGGGCACTGTCGTGGCAGTAACCCACGACCGGTACTTCCTAGATAACGTCGCTGGTTGGATCTTGGAACTGGACCGAGGCCGCGGCATACCCTATGAGGGCAACTACTCCACCTGGCTCGAGGCCAAAGAGAAGCGCCTGGCCCAAGAATCCTCTCAGGAACGCTCCCGAGGCCGGGCGATCAAATCGGAGCTCGAGTGGGTGCGCTCCAATCCCAAAGCCCGGCAAGCAAAAAGCAAAGCTCGCCTGGCCCGCTTCGAAGAGCTCACCTCTAAAGAAGTGCAGGCCCGCAACGAGACCGCTGAGCTATACATCCCCCCCGGCGAACGGCTCGGAGAGAAGGTCATCGAATTTCGTGGCGTTAACAAGGGCTTCGAAGACAAATTGCTCATCGAAGATTTCAGCTGCGACATTCCGCGTGGGGCCATCGTCGGCATCATTGGCGGCAACGGGGTCGGCAAATCCACGCTGTTCCGCATGATCAGCGGACAGGAGCAGCCCAACAGCGGCAGCATCGAAATCGGCGAAACGGTAGATCTTGCCTACGTTGATCAGAGTCGGGACGCTTTGGCTGGCGATAAGAATGTCTGGGAAGAAATTTCCGATGGCCAGGAGCACATACAGGTCGGCAAATATGAGATCGCCTCGCGCGCCTACGTTTCGCGCTTCAACTTCAAAGGCGCAGATCAGCAAAAGCGCGTAGCCGATCTGTCGGGTGGTGAACGCAACCGTGTGCATTTGGCGAAACTGTTACGCCGCGGCGCGAACGTGCTGTTGTTGGACGAGCCCACCAACGATCTCGATGTAGAAACCTTACGCGCCCTGGAAGAAGCGATCCTCAACTTTCCAGGCACCGTGTTGGTAATCAGTCACGATCGCTGGTTCCTCGATCGCGTCGCAACCCACATGCTGGCCTTCGAAGGTGACAGCCATGTGGAGTGGTTCGCCGGCAACTTCTCCGACTACGAGAAGGATCACAAGAAACGGCTGGCTGCAGCAGGTATGGATACCACCCCTACGCGCGTACGCTACAAGCCGCTGCAGAGAAACTAAGGGGCATCGCTTTCGTGGCGTGCCACCCTAGCACCGCGCGCTTTTGCCACCTAAGTGCTCCCAGTTGACTCTAACACCGCCCCAATGCGATACAGACCCTATCGCGGCAGCACATCGACAATGGCCAATGGCAGAGGGTGGCGCGCAAGCGCCTAGTACAGCCAGAACGAACATTCCACAGCGGAGTGCGCTGCTGGCCCTCGCGCGGCTCCTGATGATGGCCCTGCTCATGAGCAGTCCAACCGCGAACGCGGCCAAGGACCTGAGCGCTCGAACCTGGCGCCTGTACCAATCGGCAAACTTTCAGATCTACTCAGACCTGCGCCCTGGCCAGGTCGCAGACACGATCACCGCGCTAGAAAATTTTCGCGCGGCCGTGCACTACCTCACCAGTACCGATCCCGGCACTAGCCCGCCTCATGAGACGCGCCTTTATCTGTTCAAGCGGGTAGCCGACCTGCGCAAACTGCACAGCTCCCAGGAAGTATTGGGATTTATGATACCCGGGCTGCGCTACAACCTGATGGTGGCGGCGAAGCCGCCTCGTGGTTCCATTTTAAATACGGCCACCTCGGTGGTGTTCCACGAATATGTGCACCAGCTGGTGCGCAGCGTCTCCTCGTTCCGCTACCCCGCCTGGTACGACGAAGGCTTTGCCGAGCTATTGTCCACTGCTCGTTCCGGTAACGGCTCCCTGATCTTCGGACAAGCCCCCGCAGCAGCAGCGCATTTACTAAAGCCAGAACGGGAGATGCCCCTTGCCGAGATGCTGAACTATCAGCAAAGTCCCGACGATGATCCGCAGCGGCGCCAACGGTTCTACGCCAAAGCCTGGTTGTTCACCCATTACTTGCTGTTCTCCCCAGAGAGCGCAGAAAACGGTCACAGAAAGGCCAGCAGCGACTATTTGCGTGCCTACAACCGCGGCCAGTTGCACGCCAACACTTTCGAAGAGCTTTTCGGTTTGGACATTGCGGCCATGGACAGCGTGTTGCGTAGCTATCAATTTCGCGTGCAGTCCTTCGAGGTGCCCCGCGGCGTGCTAAAGGTGAACCCTGATCATCAGCAACGTGTGTTGTCTAGGGATGAAGCACGCTACGAGCTGGGCTCTTTGTTTTTAGGGCGGCATAGCGCAACGGCGAACGCGCTGCTCAGTGCAGTCGATACCGAAAGCGGCATGTACCCACGAGCGCTCAGCAGTTTGGGCCAATTGGATCTTCGCAACGGCGAATACGCTGGCGCACTAGAGAAACAACGCAAGGCTCTCGCACTCGCGCCAGAGGACTACCTGCTGCACCTCGCCATCGCCGAATCGCTACTGCAGGCCTGCAGTGCCAATGCGCCAATCAAAAGTTGCAGAGACCCTGACGTGCATAACCAAGCGTTGGCACACTACGCCCGCGCCCAGGCACTTGAGTCAGATCGAGCGGAAACCACGGCACGTTACGGATTCGAACTAATGCAGCAAGGGTACAGCCGTAAAGCACTGCCGCTACTGCAAAGAGCACTGGAGCTAGTGCCGGGCAGCTATCAACTGGTGATTAGCCTGGGCATCGTACACCTGCAATCCCAGCAGTGGGAGGCCGCAGAATACTATCTGCAGCGCGCCTGGGGCTGGAGTGCGGATGCCGCTGAAGAACGCGAACGGGTCGCTAGCTTGCTGGCATTTCTGGATCGTGCCCGTAGCGCAGCGCAGGAACCGCCTGCGCCCTCCGATTTAGAATTCGAGTTCGACTAGTTCCCTGCAGCGGGCCACGTCATAACTTGGGCGCCAATGGACTCGTACGCCACCGTACGCGCTGAGCTTGCCGTTTTCAGATATTCCGCCATATCGGCAGAAGACAGCGTAGCGCGAACACCAGTTAGCAGCGTCTCCATGTCGTTCGCCTGAAAGCTAACCCAGTGAGTTACATCGGAATCGCCGTTCACCACGCTAGTGCCAAAGAAGCTGTTCCCCGGAAAACCCTGCATCGCCTCGGAGGCCCAGAGTTTATCGAACGCTTGAGTGAAAGTTCCCGGGTCAGTGACCGCAAGACCGTAGACCATGGTCACCGGATTCTTCGACGTTACTGCGCCTTCCTTAACGTTGGCTCTCTCAGTGGTAAACAGGTTAACGAACTGTCGCTCACCCAAGCCGTTCATTGTCTGCACAAACTCGGCAAACTCCTTGGAGTCCCGGTTTATCGCATTGGCCTTATCCATGTCAGCCGCTGAGTCGTAGAATACCGTAATGAAGTGGGTGGCCTCGGACTCCCCAGCGGAGACGACCACGCCCAAGACCACATTGCTGGGACTCTTTCGGTGGCTCCGAGAACCTCGAAGTTTGGACATAGCGGCTACCACCGCCTCCGGGTTAGCCGTCTTAATCCCAAAGCTCTGGCCGTAACCCATTGGTCCCGCTGCGTGATCGTCGGCCACGGCAAATGATGTACAAAGCAGCGATAGCAGTGCAGCCAGCAGTTTAAAAGATAGTTTCATGTTGTCACCCTCTGTACTTTTCATGTTTTCTCGACTCCTTCGAAGTATCGAAGATTCACCCGTCCGCTGATGAATCGTACGCTCATTCCTCTTCGGGGTCTCTGATCACCCGCCCCGTGAAGATGCCTGACTCGCAGTTCATGGCCGCGTTAAAAAGCTCCCCGTTCGCTTGCCCTGCTTTAGACGTGAGCCAGCGCGAGTTAAAGCTCGTTAGTTGGCTGAGGTTCTCATGGGCAACTAAATACACCAGGTCATAGGGCGTATTCGCGAACAGTGGGACCCAGCGATCTACAACAATCGGCTCTTTTCCGTTGGCATTCACGAAGCCCTGTTCGGCCGCGGCGGCTGCCGCGAGTGTTGCGCCTTTGCGCAGCTTGCACATATAGAGTTCTACCCCGTCTGAGTCAGGGGTCGCGTCTTGCTCCGGAAAGTTACTCACCAGCGAAGTGCTAGTCCAGACGTTGGAATCGCAATTCGACATCCCTGCGAAGCGCTTGTCTGCGGCCTGTCCACCGGAATCGGCCAGGTAAGCTTCGAGCCCCCGGCCCATCGCGTTTAGACTGGGCCAATAGCCAATCCAGCCGTAGTCACCTGGCATGGTTGCCCGCAGGGGAAAGAGGATGGCTGCGAAGTATTCCTTCAGGTCCTTCGAGTCGATCTTGTCGACCTGCTTGTTGAAGAAATCCACGCCAGACCAGAGATCGTCGGCATCCTTGCCGCTACTGAAGTTACAGCTAAAGGTCTCCGCAATGGGGCCTAATTCAGCCTGATTCGAATGAGAATCTGCCAGCGAGATCGTGCTGGCACAAAGTAGTCCTACTAGAAGTAGTAATCGCATATCGGTTCCTTTCGTCAACTTCGTTAAGCGAACGTCGAAAGGAGATGCAACTGTTCCGCACGACTTCCACACAACACAACGACGCGCTGCGCGAATTAGTACTCTCCCGGCGTTGGAGTATTGCGCAAATGCAGCTAAATTGCACTCACCATCAGACCCGGCACCAGCAGAGACGCCAATGGCCAGACCGGTGCGAGCTAAAGGTCGAAGCCGAAGAGGGCTTTGAAGCGCGCGTTGTAATCTGTGTCGGAGAGGTTATTCCCCATCTCAACCCAATCCTCACTACGCATGCTCTGCCTTGCCGCGTTGAAGCCTTGGGCATCCTCACCTACGGGCCAACGCAGTCGATATTCATCGCTAGTCACTGCATCCAGTATGGTTTGCGCGACGCGCTCTGGTGGCACCGCACGCCGAAAGCCAGCGGCAAACACTTTACCGTTGCGACGCATCACCGGTTGATAGGGAGAAGTTTTGTCGTAGCGGGTGGCCTCGGCTGAATTTTCGAAGATATTGGTCATGATGACGCCGGGCTCAACGTTCACCACCCGCACCCCGAAGCCGATCATCTCGTGAGCCAAGGCTTCGCCTAAGCACTCGAGCGCCCACTTTGATGCGGAGTAAGGAATCTGATTGGGTGTCGCCAGCAGTCCTACTGCTGACGTGATATTGACGATCGCACCGCTGCCACGCTCACGCATGGGCGCAAGCACCTGCTGGATGCAGGCGACCACACCGAAGTAGTTGGTGTCGAACATCTGCCGATGTTCAGCCTCGGGCGTCAGCTCCAGGGGTGAAGCGCCACCAATTCCTGCGTTGTTCACCAGCAGATCCAACGGCTGCGCTTTTTGGGCTTCGGCAAAGGCCTCGGCAACAGAGCCGTTGTCGCAGACGTCTAGCTGCAAGACTTCAATCGGCAGCTGCTGCTCTTCAGCCGCGGCTCGCAGCGCCGTGGCTTTGTCGAGGTTGCGCATACCGGCAAATACTTGGTAGCCGTTTTGCGCCAACAGCACAGACGTTGCGAGGCCAATTCCGGTACTGGTGCCGGTCACTAGTGCTGATTTCATAACTGCTCGCTCTCCCCTTATTGGCCGGCGAAGGCATCGCCGTTAAAAACCGTCGATCACATCCAAGGCGCCGGCCAGGTTTTTGACTCCGTGTACCGCCATGCCTTCCACCACCTTCTTGGGGCGGTTGGCATAAGGCACGATCGCCCGTTTGAAGCCGTGCTTGCGCGCCTCGGATAGGCGCTGCTCGCCGTTGGCAACCGCACGCACCTCTCCGGTCAATCCAAGCTCGCCAAAGACGATCAGATCTTTAGGGAGCGCACGGTTCCGAAAAGACGACAACACGGACAGCAGCGCCGCCAAGTCCGCACCCGTCTCAGCGATGCGAACACCGCCTACCACATTGGCAAAAACGTCTTGATCCGACAACGCAATGCCGCAATGCCGGTGTAGCACCGCAAGATGCATCGCTAGGCGCTGTTGATCGAGGCCCACGGCTACGCGCTTGGGATACCCGGTCTGGGCCTGATCGACCAATGCCTGGAGCTCCACCAAAAGCGGACGCGTGCCTTCCCAAGTGACGGTGACCAAACTGCCCGGCGCATCCAGCTCGCCGCGCTGCAGAAATATGGCCGACGGATTAGCCACCTCTTTCATTCCTAGCTCGGTCATGGCAAACACGCCCAACTCGTTCACCGCGCCAAAACGGTTTTTCTGACCACGCAGCGTTCGATAGCGGCTGGCCGCCGGACTGTCGAGCATCATGAAGCAGTCGATCATGTGTTCCAGCACTTTCGGGCCGGCCAAGCCACCCTCTTTGGTGACATGACCGACCAAAATTACTGCGGTACCCGTCTCTTTTGCCAGGCGAGTAAAAAATGCTGCAGTCTCGCGCACTTGGGACACGGTGCCGGGCGTGCTGTCTACGGACTCGAGCTGCATGACCTGAATGGAATCCAGCACCAAGACGCTGGGTTTGAGATCGGCCATTAACGTTGCGATAACTTCACCGCGGGTTTCTGCGGCGACATTGAGCTGATCAACCGGCAGCTCGAGTCGCTTAGCCCGCAGCGCCAGTTGTGACAAGCTTTCCTCGCCCGTCACGTAAAATACGCCCTGGCCTTGGTCTGCCAATTTGGCACAAGCCTGCAACAGCAATGTGCTTTTGCCAGCGCCAGGATCACCCCCAATTAGCACCACTGAGCCGGGTACCAGGCCACCACCCAGCACGCGGTCTAACTCGCCGAAACCCGTTGGGATGCGCACCACGGCCTCGGTTTTAACCTCGCCTAACCGCTTCGCCTCGGCGCGAGTTCCGCTGAAGCCCACACGCTTTTCTTTAATCGGTCCGATGCTCACGCGCGACAGCGTGTTCCATTCCTGACAGGCTTGGCACTGGCCCTGCCATTTGGCATGTTCCGCACCGCAATCGGCGCAAACGTAAGCGGTCTTGGGTTTAGCCATAGATGATGTTGCGCTTAGCCGAGCTACAGATAATCGTTGTAACGATCAGCGGCGAGGTTTTCGAACTTAGTCAGGTTGCCGAGGAACGACAGCCGCACGGTGCCCGTTGGGCCGTTACGCTGCTTACCGATGATTATCTCGGCAGTGCCTTTGTCTGGCGACTCTTCGTTGTACACCTCATCGCGATAGATGAAGATGATGACGTCTGCATCCTGCTCTATTGCGCCAGATTCACGAAGGTCGGCCATAACGGGCCTGCGATCCGTTCGATTTTCCAGCGCCCGATTAAGCTGTGACAGTGCAACCACGGGGCAACGCATCTCTTTCGCTAAGGCTTTTAAGGAGCGAGAGATTTCGGAGATCTCCACCGTGCGGTTGT
>JBPCXR010000176.1:0-4608 GCA_051027215.1 Pseudomonadales bacterium
AGCTACCAGTTTCCCAGCTGCCAGTTTCCCAGCTGCCAGTTTCCCCCAGCTGTTTATTCTCAGCTGCGTGTTTTATTGCTGCCCACGGCGTGGTATCGCCGCCAGCTCAATCGAATCTGCCACCGCCACCTTCGTGGCAAGCCACTATCTGCATCAAGACAGCAGCCTGTAGTTAGACAGCGGTCTGTGGTGAGACAGTGACAACGTATCGTCTGTCCGGCTAACTGCTTGTCTCGCTAGTTGCTGCAGTCTCAGTAAGCAGCCGTGAACGAAACAAAATCGTCAACGAGTAAGCCGAACATGGCTTGTAGAACCTGCCAACAATCTAAGGAAAATTGGGCGACAGGGTTGTGAACACTTCGGTAATATTAGTCACCGCTACAATCATGTCAAGCTTGCTTAACCAAACCACGGCAATTCGTTAAGAAAAACTCCCCAAGCTGTCCTCGGAACCCGGCAACTGCGAAAAACCTACGCAGCTAGCCAACTTGACGCTACGGACCCGAGGCGAGAAACATTTGCCTTGAACATTCGGCTGCCGGATCGTGTGAGAGTTCCCAGCGAGACAACAGCCCCACTAACAGTATACCCCTTACCACGGCCCCGAAACTACCCAGAACACGATATTTGACGCAAACACCTACCTGGAAAAGACTTATAAATACTCGTCTGCTAGCGGATTTCTCTTTCCATGCTGGCAAACGGTCCCCCAGAACCGGCAAAGCTTCGCTAATCCTTCGATTTTAACAAAGTCCAGCGCCAACCCTGCCGATCATCTCGATAGCGGACCAACACCGCGAACAGGCGCTCATGGTTTGGACCAACAGCATCGCCAAATCTCCGCCCCACTTTTCACTCCATTGCGAACGGAATCGCCATGTTTAATCGACGACATCAGGTAACGAAATTACTTCTCGCCCTCGTGTGGACTGCGATGCTTGGTCAAATCTGCCACGCTGCACCGATCAACTGGCGAAGCAGTCTCGACCTGGCCGCCTCTGAGGCGAATAGTAGCGGCAAGCTCCTGCTGTTGCACTTCTATACGCCCAGCTGCGGACCATGCAAGAAGCTAGAGCGCGACGTCTTTTCGCAGCCCCAGATCGTTGCAGCAATTGAGCAGAATTACATTCCCGTAAAAATCAATGCCGACAATTCTCCGGCGTACGCCAATCGCTATCAAATCACGCGAATTCCTGCCGAAGTCGTGCTGACTCCGCAGGGCAATATTGTGCAAAAGTTAACATGCCCGTTGGAGCCCAACGCTTACGGTGCACAAATTGTCAACGTTGCCCAGCACTACAGCCAACGTTCCCTCAACCGCGCAGCGTCAGCGCAGGCTCCGATGAACTCTGCGTACGCTGGCCTGCAAATTGGAGCCCCTGCACAACCCAACATTACCAACGAAGTCAAACCAGCCCAGAACTTTCCCACGGTGCCGAACGTCATGCAGAATCCATATGTGAAGTTGGCTCCACCAGCTGCGCCGCCGCAAGTCGCGCCGCAGACCACGGCACCGCCCACTGCGACGGCCAACGTAAATTCAGCGAGTAGCGGCCTGCGCTATGCGGCAGTAACGGCGCCCGCTCCACCAGTCGAGCAGCAAACTCCCACGGCCGAAGTGCCAGCAGTCGCGGTGCCGACCGCCACGACGCCACCGGTAGCACCACCAGTTGTGGCCACTCCACCGGCGGTGTCAGCACCAACCATAGCGAAGCAAACACCACCTGCGCCGCCAGCTGAGTCGGTTGCGCAGCCCGCACCGCCGCAAGAAAAGCAAGTTGCGACAACTCCCCAAGTGCCAGCCGAAGTCTGGCCGCCCGCACTTCCCTCCGGCACACCACCGCTGGGTTTTGAAGGTTACTGCCCTGTCAGCTTGCGAAATTCACAGAAATGGGTCCGCGGCAAGGCAACCTTCGGTGCCATCCATCGCGGTCGCACGTACTTGTTTGCTGGCGACGTGCAACGTCAGAAGTTCCTGGCCACGCCGGACGCCTTCAGCCCGGTGTTCTCGGGGAACGACCCTGTGATGATGCTTGACGAAAACAAACAGGTCGCTGGGACGCGGAAGTTCGGCTTTGCCTATCGCGATGCGTTTTATCTATTCTCCAGCAAAGAATCGATGGCCCGCTTTGCCAGTCAACCTGACCGCTACTCGGCCGGTGTGCGGCAGGCAATGACTCGTATGGACGCTGCGGCAGGCGGCACTATTCGCCGCTAATTCGAGTGAACCAGTGGGCCAGCCAAATTGCTCAGCCCTGGTCGCAAGACCAGGGCTATTATCTTGCGCAGCTTCGCGCTCCGACCGGTTTATACCGCTTCTCGAGCAGGGCTGCGCAAGTTAAGTCACGCGTTTTTAGGCGAAAATATAAACGGCTTGCAAATCTCGCGGGGGAGCGCTATGCTGCCCGTTAGAAGAGCCCTTTCGACGAGGCCCTTTGTGGTGAAGCCCGCTTCGCCACTAAAGTAGTCGCCGGCTAACTGGACCTAAAACTCAGTTGACGCGCAGTGCATCTCGAGAGCCTGCGAATTACCGATGGCGACGATCGCGAAAGGGCTCTTTGTTTGCGCATATTCTATGTTTGCGCTAAGAATTCTCATTTTGGCTGCCAAAGATTCGATCCGATTGCCTTCCGGATCATACGGCAAACCGAAGCGTCCACCGCACAGCCGAAGTGTACCGCGAGGCGAGCGAAGCCGGCGCTTTGGCCTTGAAGAATACTCCGCCGATACCGAGCACGCGTTCCCTGCGCTCGATCCTGCTACAGCAGCGATCGCGAGGCCACTCAAGTGATCGTCGGAAGACTATTTGCCCTTGAGCGTACGTTGCAGGTGAATGACCTGGGCACGGACTTCTTCCATGCTGGGATTAAGACGCAGGGCTCGGCGGAAGGATTCGAGGGCTGCGACGGGGTTTTCTTGCAACTGATAGGCCTGCCCCATCACCGAGGCAGCCAGGAAATGGTAGGCATTGATCTCCAGTGCCTGATGACAATCTTGCACGGCTGCGTCGTACTGCTCCAATTGGAAAAAGGCTTTGCCGCGGAAGTACCAGCCTTGGGAAATCCAGGGAGCATCTTCCACCAAAGCTGTGGAAAGCTGCGCCGCGCGGTCATACTCTTTGTCTTCGAGATGCTCGTTGATCGCGACGAGATGTCGTTGCTGGCTGGGGGTACCGATACGCAGCCAGAGTCGACGTATGCCGTTTTCGGCCAGGGTGCGAACTCCTCGGTCACTGTCACTGAGCAGTCGACCGAGCGTCGCGTTGGAACGATAGTCTGCCATACGCGACAGGGCGAGTACGGCACCTCGACGTGCAGAGCGATCGCCAGTCGTGACTAAGCGCTCAAGGCTACCCACCGTGTAGCTGTTGCTCACACTACGAACGTAAGCGCTGATTTTCTGGTCGACGAGATAGCGCTCGTAGTGGTAGACAAGCAGTGGACGTTGATGGTATTCGTTACTCATAGTGTTTTCGCACCTCTGAACGTGGCCTCTTCTGTGCGCGCGCAAAGCCAGCGGCATCCTGGGTATGTTTGGTTCAAGGAACCTGCTGAAAAGACCCCCGACTCGACACGATGTTCCGTAGCAGCTAATCCGGCTGCCTTCGTGTCACTAAGGCTCAAAAAACCACATCAGGTCAACCGTCGAGCCTCTACTACGAGTGTAATTGCGTTATCCGATTTCTCAACGAAATTGTCAAACTTTCAGAATACCTCTTACAATAAAACTTGAGCTTGGTCATCAGCCGGCGCAAAGTTTATGATGTTCAGCTCTTGACAAGAATGTTCCGCGAATTCTCACTTCTATAGTGGATGGTTGAACCGAAGATGAATACCCCACTTATTGGGCACTTGGATATGGAACCGTTGCGCTGCAGATTCAACTATTTGATCAAGCCACGCTACGTTGTGCTTTTGCTCATGCTGATAGGTTCGCAGCAACTCTCAATAGGCGTAGGATTCGCACAAGAAACCGCAACCTTCAAGCAAAAACTTCGTCGTCAGGTCTCCGTGACCTGGCAAGGACAGGAGCTAGCTACGGCGCTGCAGCGACTGGCCAGAGCTGGCCAAATCTCGCTTTGGCTCGACCGGAGAGTGGATCGACAGCAAGAAATCTCCATAAAAATCGTGGAACTTTCGCTAGCAGACGCACTACAACATATTGCCCAGCAGCAAGCGTTGGGGTTCGTACCACTCAAGAACATCGCTTACGGTGGACCTCAACAAACCGCACTGGAGCTACCTGCATTGATCCGTGACGCGCGCGATCAATTGCGCCGCGCATCTGCAAAATACCGGCAGCGCTGGCTACGGGAAGAAGCCGTGCAATGGCCGAGGCTGACCGAGCCGCGCGCGCTCGTTAAGTCGTGGCTGGACAAGGCTGAGGTCGAATTGTTGGGAAGTGACCAGATTGCTCATGATCTTTGGGCTGCCCAAGAGTTGCCAGCGATGGCGCTGGTCGATCGGTTGGTGCTGGTGCTGGCGGGGTTTGACCTGACTTGTGCGATTCGTGCAGACGGTCGGAGCTGCGAAATTGTGCCAATCACCCGACCTCTGAAGCAAGCGCGGCTAGAGACAACGCCCCAGCGGTTGCCGGGCGGCGCTGCTC
>JBPCXR010000177.1:0-2671 GCA_051027215.1 Pseudomonadales bacterium
CTGCAATCTGTGTTACATCGCGGATGTGCACATCTAGATTCGGTGGCTCGGTTCTGGGCCGTCGGGAGTTTCGATTATCGGCTCCTCGAAATCCAAACGTGCTGTGCGATACCTCCGGTAGTGGCCGATTGGTAAGCCAATGATGCATGCGCTCAATCTTCGAATCCGACAGCACCAGATTCCCGAAGACGATCGCATTGTACATTCCGGCAATATAGGGCATCTGTACCCCGACTTTGCGGTCGCGTAGTTGCACCAACGACTTGGCGGATCGCCGCATCGTGGATTCAGACAGCGGATCGGCGGATAGGTCATGAGAGTAGAAGTGTTCGATCGCTGTATGGATCGCCCGTTTGTCTACGAGCGCCTGCCCTAGAAAGTAGCCAGGCAGCACACAGAGCCCTAACAGGCTGATGCACAACGCCTGAGCGCGGCCGAATCGCCCAACCACGCCGCGAAAATCGTTGGACGTAATCTTAGCCTGGAATAAGCCCAGCGCCAGCGGTGTCAACACCAAAAATCCCGCGCCCAGCGCCAATATCGCCAAGATGGAGAGCGGCAAAAACGGCAAAAACACCAGGAAGAAGTAGGCGATAAACGGAAACGTCAGGAAGCGCAAAAACAGTCGGGCACGAATGCCCGTTTGCGCTGCCGGCTTTAGCAGCAGTACGAGTCCATTGATCGCCGTCAGGGCATAGACCCCCACTGATTGGAAATCTGCCGGAAAGGGAATCTCTCGATTCAATGCCAACCCTGCCATGGGAGCGATGAGGCCCAAGAGCGCCGCGACCAGGTAGTGGCCGTCGACGAAGCGGGTAGAAAAGTCGGTGTGGATCAGATGATCGAACACACGAATGATTGCGCCGAGGAATACGACAACCACGAAGGTCCCCAGCAAAATCATCGCAACGTCGCCAAACTGTCCGAGCCCGAGCGGCTGCAGCACTGATACCACCAGATACCAAGCCACTGGCGCCCCAATGAGAGCCGCCAATACCACGACGCGTTGGCGCAGCTTGCTGGATCGCCCGAATACCGTTCTTGATAGGGCGTAAAGAGATAGAAACGCGCCCGGCATCATGAGGGTGACGTTCCAGCGACCCACATTGCCTTCGTTCAGAATCCAGGGTTGCACGCTGTCGGGGATGATGTCGTTGAGCGTGATAAGAAAGAACCACAGGTAGGCGCTGTGCGCGATCAAGGAAGCTAGTGCCAGCGGCCAGCGGATGGGTGTCATTCGTTGGTGCAACGCCATCGCCACGGTGATGCCGATGAGTAGTACGCCCTCGAACCCCGCTAGACTTAACGCTACGTGACGCTCTGACGCATTGGCTTCTTCCCCAATCAGTGCCCAGGCGTAGAGATTTAGCGCAAAGAGTGCAAGTTGCGGTAGCAGAAACCCGATCAGCAGCACCAGAATGGGCGACTGGTGTTCCTCAGCCCGATCGGAATCCGCAGCGTTCTTGGTTGTTAGGTCACTGCTCAACAGATCGCTCCATGCAGTAAGCGATGCCGATGAAGGCGCAGAGAAAGGTCATGGCGCCAACGACGACGTGCACGGCATCACCGATACCTACCATGCCCATTTGCGACAAGAGACGCTCTGCCGAAATTGCGGATAGGACTCGCATGCTGTTCGCCAGCAGCGCTAATGGAAAAGCCAGGAGCAACCAGTACCAGCGGATGCGGTGAGTGTGAATTCGCAGTGCCGTGTAGGCGAGCAAAAGACTAAAGAAGGTGGTGCCGCTGCACGTCTCGCCTAGAACGAATCGGGTGTGATCTAGGTGATACACCCAGTCTGGGTGCGCGTAGTTTCCCGTACCGTAAAAAAGCGAAACGAGCCAGCCCGAAGGGTAGATAAAGCCTGTCTTTAGTATTACGAACTGTTGAAATAGGAGTCTACAGCCAGCATAGACGATGGCTAAAAGAACCAGTGGCGCAATGCCTGCTTTGAACCAGAGGACATGGATCGGTTCCGAGCGGGCAGAACCCACGACGCTTCTCCCCGTATCAAAAAAAGAAAAAAATGAGCGTGATCTCGTTGCGGCGCGTAGTGGTCTCCGCACCTCGATTACCCAATTTAAGCTGATTAAGGCACAAAGATCCCGCAAACGAACCGGTCTTTTTCGCGCAAAAAGCCGGCACGATGTTTCGTCTGATCGGTTCCGTAGCCGTGGGGCGCGCGGAAGGCGGCGCACTGTCAGATGACGATCGCCTCAGTACTTGGAACCTAGCCTCATCTTCAAAGGACGCAGCCGTGCCTGCCGCGCTCACTTTCACTCAATCGCTGCTGCGCCTGTTGTTCGGGTACCAACGCCCGACTCAATCGATCTATTGGTCGGAACTGTTGATCTGAGCACACATCGCGCACCGGCCCTCATCCTAAAAGCGTTTAACACGGAAAAACGTCAATATACTTTTCCTATTAGTTCACAAATACAACGGTAGAGCTTGCCAATTCCCATAAAAGGGAATAATTTCCCTATTATGACGGTAGGGACAAATTTCCCTGGTACACCCAGGAGGAGGCAAGCGATGATTGTGCGGACTTGGCAGAGAACGTTCTTAACCGGGGCCATGGGCGCCGGGCTGGCCGTATTGAGTTATGGCTGCGGTGGAGGCGGCAGCGGCAGCTCAAGCACCACTAGTCAGCCTGCAACCGGCGCGAGCT
>JBPCXR010000178.1:0-3084 GCA_051027215.1 Pseudomonadales bacterium
CGTGTTGGAATTTGATGGCGATAGCGATGGTAGCTATGAGGCAATCGTCGCTAACGCCGGTGACGACGAGCCCACCGAGTCCGCAAGCGTAGGTGACGATGACCCTGTTCTCATTCTGTATACAGGCGGCACCACCGGCGAGTCCAAGGGCGCTGTTCATACCCACAAATCGCTCTACATGGGCATGCTGAATCAAACCGTTGCCGAGCGGGTTGTACCGACGGATGTGTACATGTTGACCGGCCAGATGTTCCACATTCCGGTCGCCCTTGCGATGAATTACATGGCCCACGGTTGCCCGGTGGTCTTGATCAACTTTGAGGCTCGCCTCGCGCTTGAAGTGATTGAGCGCGAGCGGGTGTCAGCTTTTCTCGGTATTACCACCATGCTCAACTGGATGATGGCGGATGAAGCGTTCGATCGATTCGATTTGTCTAGCCTGCGTAACATTCAGTACGGCGGCGGTCCGATGCCGCGTAGCGTCGTAGCAGCTGCGCTCGACAAGTTTCCGTGCACCCTCATCCAGGGCTATGGCCAAACCGAAGGAATGACCATGAGCTTTTTGTCTCAGGAAGATCATGCGGACGCGATCGCTGGCATCCGCGCTGAGCGGTTGGGCTCGTGCGGCCGCGAATGCTTTGGGACCGCGATGCGGGTTGTTGATCCTAACGGTAACCCCGTTGCACAAGACGGGCGAACGTCCGGAGAAATAGTCGTGCGTTCGGAGGCCAATATGGTGGGTTACTGGCAGAGAGACGAATTGACCGAGCAAACCATTCGCGACGGTTGGATGTGGACGGGTGATATCGCGACCTGGGATGAGGACGGTTACCTGTTCATCGTCGACCGTGCGAAAGACATGATTATCTCCGGCGGCGAGAACATCTATTCCACACAAGTTGAGGCCGCCATCCACCAGCACCCAGCGGTGCTCGAGTCTGCAGTCTTCGGCGTGCCGGATGACCAGTGGGGTGAAGCCGTCAAGGCGGTGGTTGTGCTCAAACCGGGTGAGAACGCGACGGAGGCCGACATTATCACCGCGGCCGGCGAACACTTAGCGTCTTACCAGAAACCCAAGTCGGTAGACTTTGTAGAATCTTTGCCGAAGGCGCCTACGGGAAAAATTCTCAAACGTGAACTGCGCGATCCCTATTGGGCAGAGCAAGGACGACAGGTTTGACAGGCTTACTCACGCCAGAACTGTTGTCCAATATCGGCAAGACTAGCGCGCCGCAGCGAGAAGTTGTCACGCGTAGGGATATACGCAAGTACGCCATTGCAACGAACAATCGACAACGAAAGTACTTGGATGGCGACCAAGCGCCGCCAATGTTTCACGTCGCCCTGTTTTGGGACGTGGTTGAGTTGGATGCGTTGACGCCGGATGGTGTCTCGATCGACTCGTTGCTACCCAAGTTTCCGTTAGAAAAGGCGATGGCTGGTGGTCTGAAGATCGAGTACCTGAAACCGATTCAACCCGGCGATTGGCTAACCGCGACCCGCACGCTCACCGATATCTATGAGAAGTCGGGCCGATCGGGAGCGCTCATCTTCTACGAGATTGTGATGGACGTGCGTAATGACGATGGCGAGCTCGTGATTCGTGAAAAAACGACCAGGATCTTACGATGAAAGTGCTGGTGGGTGATCAACTTCCGACGCGCGAGCATGATGTGAGCAATGTCCAACTGATGTTGTACAACGCCGCACTCTGGAATGGTCACCGCATACATTTTGATGAGCCCTACGCTAAGGAAGTGGAAGGCTATGCTGGCCTTGTGATTGCGGGGCCGCTCATTGGTGATTGGTTGAATCAGTGCGTGGAAGCGTGGCTTGGTGATGCGGGTTGCCTGTTGAGCATTGAGTATTCCAATCGGGCGGCTTGCTACGTGGGAGAGGTTGTTACCGTGGGTGGTCAAGTGACGTCCACTGACCAAGGGCTGCTGACAATCGAGGTGTTTGCGCAGAACGCTGCAGGTGATGTGCTGGCGCCAGGCGTCGCAACCGCAAGGTTGGTTGGTTAATGTCGGCGAGCCTAGCAATCGTCGGTGCGGCAGATACTCAGGTTGGCGTCGTTCCGGGGCGCAGTCCGACTGAGCTATGTGTGGATGCGGCGTTGTTGGCACTTGAAGACGCTGGCCTCGACAAGCGCTCGATCGATGGTTTAATCACCTGCAACGCATTCGCCGAGCCGATCATGTACCACGCGGAAGCGATTGCGGAGTATCTACAGATTTTTCCGCGCATCTGCGTCACAGCGAGCACCGGTGGTGGCACCACGTTCTCTGTTATCCAACAGGCGGCTGCCGCTATTGCCGCAGGATCGGCCACCACGATTCTAATCAGCATGGCTGATAGCTTGCGCAGTTCAATGACGCGCGAACAAGCGATGTTGACGCAAGCATCAACCGGACATCCTCAGTTCGAACAGCCGTATGGTCCGACGGTACCGGCCTACTACGCGCTCATCGCGCAGGCGCACATGGCGGAATTTGGTACCACGCCAGCCCATTTCGCTGAGGCAGCGGTTTCGGGTCGCATGCACGCGAGCCGAAATCCCGCGGCGCAAATGCGCGAACCCATAACAGTGGAAGATGTGCTGGCCTCGCGCTTAATCGCGGATCCGTTGCACTTGCTTGACTGTTCGTTGGTATCAGATGGCGGTTCGGCGATTGTTGTGACATCGGCCGAGCGGTGCCGTGACTTTCCGCACGCGCCGGTGTATTTGCTCGGTAGCGGGGAAGGTCACAGCCACGAGTACATTAGTCAGGCGGCCAGCCTGACCACGTCGGCTGCACTGCAATCTGGTGAGCGGGCCTATGCGTCGGCCGGCGTTACGCCTTCTGACATTGATTTTGCGCAAATCTACGACTGCTTTACGCCTACCGTTTTGCTGCAGTTCGAAGATCTAGGTTTCTGCGGCAAAGGCGAAGGGGGTGAATTCCTGGCATCCGGCGCCACGCGTCCAGGTGGTACGCTCCCGCTAAACACACACGGCGGTATGTTGTCGCATTGTCACCCTGGCAATCCCGGCGCAATGTTCGCGCTGACCGAGGCGGTGTGGCAGCTGCGTGGGAGCGCGGG
>JBPCXR010000179.1:0-28161 GCA_051027215.1 Pseudomonadales bacterium
GATGGCGGAAGTCGCTGAGTTGGTGGACGCGGTGTTGGGCGCAGGGGACTATGAGACGCTGCCGTTTTCTCAGTTGCTGGCGAGCTCACCGCTGGGGGATGAGTGCGAGCAGGATCTGCGCATCAGCGCGGCCATCGAAACGCTACAAGCTCAGCGAGTGTTCATCACCGACTACCCCGCTGAACAAGCGGCGCTGGCGCGTTTGCGGCCGGAGAACCCTAGCGTTGCCGCCCGTTTCGAGATGGTCGTCAACGGTGTGGAACTGGCCAACGGTTACCATGAGCTGGGTGACCCAGCGCAGCTGCGAGCGCGTTTCGCCGCAGACAACGATCAGCGGCAGGCAATGGGCAAGCCGGTGTTGGCCTTGGATCATGCATTTTTGGCAGCCATGGCTGCCGGGCTACCGGATTGCGCAGGCGTTGCCCTGGGGGTGGACCGATTGGTGATGTTGGCCCTGGCTAGCGGGCGCTTGCAGGATGTATTGACCTTCGTCGATTAGAATCCTTCCAACCCTACAGGCTGCCGATGGCTTCACCCATACGCACTGGGGTGCCGGGCACCAGGTCTTTGCGCCAACTGCCGCTGCCAGGGGGCAAACAGACAATGACAGTTGAGCCCAGCAGAAACCGCCCGAGCTCTTCACCCTTGGTAAAAACTTGATCGTGCTCAGCGCTGGCTTCACGCACATATGGTGACGGTGGGCTGCCAAACACCGTGTCGATGGCGCCGACGATCAGCGCCCCAACCATGATCATGAGCATCGGACCCGCTGCGGTTTCGAAGGTACAGACCAATCGTTCGTTGCGGCAGAACAGATCGCTGATCGCCGCTTCGGTTTTCGCGTTCACCGAGAACAACGCTCCAGGGATGCTACGTGACCGGATCAGTTTGCCTGCCAACGGCAGGTGGTAACGGTGGTAGTCGCTCGGCGCCAGGTACACGGTGATGAACCGGCCCCCCTCATAGCGTTTGCTGACGGCGCTACCGACCAGACTGTCTAACGAATAGTGAGTACCCTTGGCCTGTAGCAGAGCGCCTTGGGTGATGTTGCCGCACTGACTGACGCTGCCGTCTGCGGGGCTAGTCACGCTACTTGGATCACTGTCGATCGGGCGCGCATCGGCCCGCAGGGCTCGGGTAAAAAACGCGTTGAAGCTGGGAAACCCCGCCAGACTTTGTACTTCGGCCTGGTCTAAGGAGATGTCGTAGGCTCGAGCGAACAGCCGAATAAAAGTGTCTTTAACCAGCGGCGCTTCGCTATGGGCGAGTTTGCCGACCAGTCGGGTAAGGGTGTGTTGCGGTAAAGCGCGTTGCAGCGCAGCAAAGGCCTCACTCATCCCGCTCGCCTGCGCTGGGATTAACAATGGGGGTGTCCGGGTCATTGCCCCATTCGGACCAACTGCCGTGGTACGCCTGGATCTGCTTGAAGCCGAGCAATCTGCCGACAAGATACGACAGGCCGGAGCGGTGATGGGTCTGGCAATGGGTAATAACCCGTTTCTGTTGTCCGTCTATGCCGTGATCGCTCAGCAGTTGCGGCAGGTTTTCGATTAAGCGCAATCCGCGACCAGCATCTTTCAGCGCCATCCAATCAAGGTTAATGGCCCCAGGGATGTGGCCAGCACGAGCAGATGCCGATCGAGTACCGGCGTACTCCTCCGCTGAGCGTACGTCCCAGATTTGCGTATCCGAATCATCGAGTGCATGCCGTACATCCGCTAGTTCGGCAATCGGTTCAGGATCAATGCGCAGAGACAGCGGGCCGGATGGGCCCGGTGGTTCAGGTTCGGTAGTGCTGCCGGTGGCGCTGACCGCATGCCCCGACAAAGGCAGCCCAGCCTCTGCCCAGGCCACAATGCCACCGTTCAAATAACCCCACTGGCGCTCGCCAATGCAGTCCAGGGTCCACAGTAGCCGTCCCGCCCAGCCACCGCCTTCATCATCCAAGGCGACGACGAAGCGTCCTGGTTTGTAGCCAATGCGCTCGAACAGGCTTTGCAGGCGGCGGATGTCGGGCAGCTTTCCGGTTGCCGGCGCCACGCCCGCTACCAACTCAGCCGGTTCCACCAGTACTGCGCCAGGTAGATGAGCGGCGGCAAAACGGTCTGCGCTGACCACTTGCACGATCAACCAGTCAGGGTTGCGCTCGGCGGCGAGTTCCTCAGGTTCTAACAGGCGGACGCTGATGACGTTCTCCTTGCGCTCAGTGGGGTTGCCATCTTAGGGACAGTTCCTGCGGGGCAACAGACCCAACCGCTATACTGCAAGCGCATAGTGCTTGGAGTTGCTGCGTTGAGCCACAGTCACATGGTATGGATGGATCTAGAAATGACCGGCCTAGATCCGGAACGCGATGCCATCATCGAAATGGCGACCCTAATTACCGACAGCGATCTGAACATCGTAGCCGAGGGCCCGGTCATCGCCGTGCATCAAAGTGAAGCGACGCTGGCGCTGATGGATGACTGGAACGTGCGCACCCACGGCAAATCTGGGCTGACCCAACGGGTGCGGGACTCCAAAATCTCGGCAACCGAGGCTGAGGCCACCACCTTGGCGTTTATCCAGGAACACGTGAGCGCCAACAGCGCGCCACTGTGCGGCAACAGTATCTGGCAGGATCGGCGTTTTCTCGCACGCTACATGCCGACGCTGGAATCCTATCTGCACTACCGGTTGATCGATGTGAGCACGTTGAAGGAGTTGGCGCGTCGCTGGGCGCCAAAGGTGTACGAGGGTTTTGCCAAGCAGGGCGCGCACACAGCACTGGCCGACATTCGCGAATCCATCGAAGAGCTGCGCCACTACCGCACACAGTTTATAGCGGCGCCTGACCCCTAAGTCGGTTTGCCGAGCTGGGCCAGGGCCCAACGAACGTGGTCGGCCACCATAGGGCTAGCGCTTGCCAGTCGTGCGCGCAGTGCTGCGACGACGTCCGCACTGGCTGGGCCGTTGCCGAGGGCCACCGCTAAATTGCGCTGCCACTGATCGTAGTTGATGCGGCGCATTGCGGAACCTTCGGTTAGCGCTAAGAATTGTGCTTCGCTAAGTTCGAACAGATCCAGCAATTTTGCGTTGTCGAGACTATGTCGCGGTCGAAAGTCCGGCTCGCTGGTAACCGGTGCGTACCGATTCCAGGGGCAGTAGAGCTGACAATCGTCACAACCGAACACTCGGTTGCCCATGGCGCTGCGCAGTGATTCCGGAATCTCGGCTTTGTTTTCTATGGTGAGATACGATATGCAGCGCCGCGCATCCAGTTGACCTGGGGCCACAATGGCTTGGGTTGGGCAAACAGTCATGCAGGCGTGGCACTGGCCACAGTGCGAGGTGGTTTGCGGAGCATCGACCGGCAGCGGCACGCTGGTGTAGATCTCGCCAAGAAAAAACCAGGAACCGGCTTCGCGGTTCAACAGCAGGCTGTGTTTGCCAATCCAGCCAAGGCCAGCTTTCTCAGCCAAGGGTTTTTCTAATACTGGTGCTGAATCGGTAAAGGCCCGATAGCTGGGATCGATCTGCGCGACGGCGTCGTTGATGCGCGCACCGAGCTTCGCCAGCCGCCGACGCAGGACTTTGTGATAGTCGCGACCCAATGCGTAACGCGCGACATACGCTTTGCTTGGCTGCTGCAGGACCGCCAATGGCTCATCCTGGTCGGGTCGGTAGTCCATCCGCGCGCTGACCACGCGGATGGTGTTGGGTACCAGCTGTGCGGGGTCGAAACGCTTGTCCAAATTTCTGGTGAGATAGCCCATGGCGCCATGGAACCCCTGAGCCAGCCACTGCCGCACTTGGGGTTCATAGGCGGACAGATCCACGTCAGTCACGCCGACGGCAGCAAATCCCAGATCCTCTGCCCAGGCATCGATGTTTTGGCGCAGCCTCGCAAGCGCCGTGGGGCTTGGCTCAACAGGATTGCTGGAGGGTGGTGCATCGCTCATGGCTGCGCGGCAGTATACTGGGGCTCTGATTGCCCGCCTGCGAATTCCTCTTGAAGCATCCCCAGACTCACTCTGATCTTTACACTGGCAGCCAGTGCGCGGCTTTCGACGCACTGGCGATGGGACAGTGGGGGTTTAGCGCCGACCAACTGATGCAGCGCGCGGGGGAGTTCGCCTTTGCGCAGCTGCAGCAGCGCTGGCCCAAAGCCCAGCGGATTTGCGTCTGTGCAGGCGTCGGCAACAACGCCGGTGATGGCTATGTAGTGGCTCGATTGGCGTTGGCACAGGGCTTTTCGGTCGGTGTTCTGCAGCTGCATGATCGCCAACTGCAGGGTGTGGCAGGGCGCGCCCAACAAGCGGCCGTGCAAGCCGGCGTCAAGGTCATGGCCATCGAACTTGGCGACGTCGAACAGCAGGCTGTGCAGGCCGAACTCAAAGGGGCAGACGTGGTCGTCGATGCCATGCTGGGCATTGGCCTCGGCAGTGCCCCTCGGCCGGCTTTCGTTGAGCTGATTGAGGCCTTGAACACGAGCCAGGCTCCGGTATTGGCACTAGATGTGCCCAGTGGTCTGGATGCCGAGGCCAGCGCGCCTTTCTCGGTGGCGGTCCGCGCCAATCTCACCACAACCTTCATCGTCGACAAACTGTGTTTACGCACGGGTCTGGGTAAGACGCTCGCCGGTGAGGTGCGCGTCTCGCACCTGGGATTGCCGCTACGGGCTTTAGCGGAAACACCGGGTTGGTCCCATCTACGGTCAGAATCAGTGCGGCTACCTGCGCTGGCCCAAGGCGCTTACAAGCACGGCCGGGGACATGTCGTTGTCGTCGGCGGCGATCACGGCATGCACGGCGCGGTCTTGCTGGCGGCGGAAGCGGCGCTGCGTAGCGGTGCTGGACTGGTGAGCGTTATCACTCGTGGCGCTGCGATCAGCGGGCTGCTCGCGCGCCGGCCCGAGCTCATGGTGCTTGACGCTGAGCGCCGGCCCCAGGTGCTAGCACTATTGGCGCGCGCGACCGTGATTGTTTGCGGGCCAGGCCTGGGTCAGGGGGCGTGGGGTCGCGCGCTGCTAGATGCGGTGCTGGCGAGCGATGCTAACCAGAGCCCGCCATTGAAAGTTTTCGATGCCGATGCCTTGAACCTGCTCGCAGGAAAAGACGCTGCAATTGCGCAAGGCGCTGTGGTTACCCCGCACAGCGGCGAAGCAGCGCGCTTGTTAGGCACCAACAGCGCAGCAGTCGAGCGCGACCGGATGCACGCTGTGCAGCAACTGGCGCGCCGCTTTGCCGGCGTCGCGGTGCTCAAAGGCCCGGGTAGTTTGATCGGCACTGCAGATACTGCGAGCGTCTGTGCGCATGGCAATCCTGGTATGGCGAGCGCGGGTATGGGCGATGTGCTGGCTGGGCTCTGCGGCGGCTTGTTGGCTCAATTGTTGGCTGCTGCACAGCAGCCAGCAACACTGATCGAGATCGCGGGGATGGTCACCGCGGCGGTCGTGGTGCATAGCGCTGCAGCTGACGCCGCTGCCGAGCGCTACAGCATGCGATCGTTGATCGCGTCAGATCTACTAACTGAGTTGCCCGCGGTGCTGGCCCTTCTGCCGGCACAGGGCGAATGAGCAGTAAACTAGCGCTACCACACCGGCGCACGCTCGCTGACGAGGCAGCGACCCTGGCTTTGGGCCAAGAGCTGGCAGCAATCTTGCCGAAAACCGCGTTGGTATTCCTGCACGGCGATCTCGGTGCTGGCAAGACCACGCTGGTGCGCGGCATACTCCGCGGCCGGGACTTTAAAGGATCGGTGAAAAGCCCCACCTATACTCTGCTGGAGCCCTATGACCTGCCATCCGGCGCGATATATCATTTCGACTTCTATCGTATCGTCGACCCGGAAGAGCTGGATTTCATCGGCGTTGACGAAATGCTCCAGGGCCCAGGACTGAAGCTGGTGGAGTGGCCGGAACGCGCAGCCGATCGTCTGCCGCCGCCCGACCACGAGGTCTGGTTGAGTCACCGCAGCGACGGTGGCCGGGATGTTGAGATTCGTTGACAGCAACAAAGCGATGCTCAGAAAAATAAAACCCAAACACTGCTACCGTCGATCGCTGAACGTCCTGTTAGGACTCGGTCTGCTGCTGTGCCTGCCTGTACAGGCAGCAGACTTACAGGGCGTACGCGTTCACGAAGCCCCAGACCATACCCGGGTGGTGTTGGACCTCAGTGGCCCCATGGGCCATACGCTATTTACGTTGGACAACCCCCATCGAGTAATCATCGATCTGCCCGAAGCCACCTTGGGCGCTGGGTTCAACGAGGCTACGGCAGCCGGGCATCAGCGCATTCGCCGACTCAGAGCCGCGCGCCGGGATGGTGGTTATCGATTGGTGTTGGACGTTACGGCAAAGATGCGCCCAGAAGCGTTTGCCTTGCAGCCCGCGGCAGCGAATGGCCATCGCCTGGTAGTCGATCTCTATGGCGCTGGGTCGGTAACCACGGCTGCACCTGCACCTCCACCCGCGGCTGCGCCACGACCGAAGTTGGAAAACCCTGCACCGAAACCTCCGGCGCAGACGGCCAAGCTCCCAGAACCGAAACGCGATGTGCTCATCGCCATCGATCCAGGCCATGGCGGTAATGACCCTGGCGCCTTGGGCCCGGGCAAGATTCGTGAAAAAGATGTAGTGCTGGCGATTTCAAAACAGCTGGTAGATGGACTGAAGAAACAGCGCGGCTTTGATGCGGTGCTGATTCGTACTGGCGATTACTACGTGAACCTGCGTGAACGGGTGCGCCAGGCACGAGCCAAACGCGCTGATCTATTCGTGTCGGTGCATGCAGACGCTTTTCATAGTCCGCAAGCCAGCGGTGCTTCGGTCTATACCCTCTCGGAGTCCGGTGCCTCGAACGAAGCAGCACGCTGGCTCGCCGCCAAAGAGAATCAGTCCGATCTAATCGGTGGAGCAGGCCGAGTCACGCTCAAAGACAAAGACGATCTGTTGGTTGAGGTCCTCATTAACATGTCGACCAACGCTACTCGGTCGCTCAGTCGGCGTGCTGGAGCCGCAGTTTTGAGCGAGCTCGGCAGCTTCGCCAAGCTGCATAGAAAGACGGTGGAAAAGGCCGGTTTCATGGTCCTTAAAGCGCCGGATGTGCCATCGATTCTGGTAGAGACGGGTTACATATCCAACCCGGCAGAGGCACGACGACTGGCCAGTGCCGAGTATCAGCGCAAGATTGCCAAGGCCATCGCCCGCGGGGTGACGCGGCACATGGAGCAGTCGGCGCCGCCAGGCACTTGGCTTGCCCAACAGGAGAGCCACGAACCCACCGAGCATACGATTCGCCGTGGCGAAACCCTTTCCGGGCTCGCGCTGCGGTATGGCATCGCTACTCGCCGCATCGTAGAAGCCAACGCGTTAGTTGGTGATCGAATTCGCATCGGTCAGACCCTCATCATTCCAGCTGGCTGATGGCACGTCGCGGCATCGCGCGCTTGAGCGCGCAGTTAGCTAATCAGATCGCTGCCGGCGAGGTGGTGGAGAGACCTGCATCCATAGTCAAAGAGTTGGTCGAGAACGCCTTGGATGCCGGCGCGCGTAGCATTCACATACACATCGAGCAGGGCGGCATCAAACGGGTGCGGGTGCGTGACGATGGCAGCGGTATTGTTGCAGCTGAGTTGCCCTTGGCGGTGGCGCGTCACGCCACCAGCAAGATTAGCTCAGCAGCAGATCTCGATGGGGTGGCAACGCTGGGCTTTCGCGGTGAGGCCCTGGCCAGTGTTGCTTCGGTGGCCAAGCTAGAGATCACGTCTCGTACTGCAGACACAGACATCGGCCAATGCGTGATCTATCACGGTGGCGAGCTGCGCAGCGAAAGCCCTGCGGCCCATCCGGTAGGAACCACGGTGGAAGTCACCGATCTATTCTTCAACACGCCGGCACGGCGCAAGTTCTTAAAGACTGAGCGCACGGAACAGGGGCAAGTCGACCAGGTGGTGCGGCGACAAGCGCTGGCGCATCCAGAAGTGGCGTTCGAGTTGACGCTAAACGGCCGCGTTGCCCTGGTGCTGGCAGCCGATGCCATGGAACAGCGATTGGCGCGAGTGCTGACGTCGGACTTTCTGGGTGCCGCCATCGCCATCGACGAATCTCGCCCCGCAGACAGTGACAACGAGCAACCCATGCATTTGCATGGATGGGTGGCCCGCCCGACCCATTCCAGGGCGCAAACGGATCAGCAGTATTTTTTCGTCAATGGCCGCGTGATTCGCGACAAGCTGGTGGCGCACGCCATTCGCCAAGCCTACCGCGACGTGCTGTTTCATGGTCGGCACCCAGTGTTTGTGCTTTACCTGACGCTTGATCCCCATGCAGTGGATGTGAATGTGCACCCGACCAAACATGAAGTGCGATTTCGGGAAGCGCGCTCGGTGCATGACTTTATCTTTGGTCGACTGAATCGGGCGTTGCGGGATCAACGCCCGGAGGATCAGCAAAGTGCCGCGCTGCTGGAGCCGAGCTCGGCATCGCCGCAGTCTCAATCGCTACCGCGCAGCTATGGTCCGCAGAGCGGATTGTCCTTCGATACGTCGGCGAGTCTGGCCGCAGCGCCGAGCAGTGCCGCGGAAGCGTTCGCCCACTATCGCAGCGAAGAAGCGCCAGCGGTTGCCCACACAGATGAGGCTGCGCCGCCCATGGGTTATGCCATCGCGCAGCTCCATGGCGTCTACATCCTTGCGCAAAACGTCCAGGGACTCGTCATCGTCGACATGCACGCTGCCCATGAGCGCATCGTTTACGAGCAGATGAAGGAGCAGTTGGCCGCGCAGGCGGTAGCGCGGCAACGCTTGCTGGTGCCGGAGTCTCTGGACGTCACTGAGGCGGAAGCGGATGCGGTGGAACAACATGGCGCTGAGCTTGCGGCGTTAGGCTTGGTACTCGAGCGCAATGGCCTGCAGTCGGTCAGCGTGCGGGAAGTGCCAGCAGTGCTGACCGGTGGTGATGTGCTGGCGTTGGCCCGAGATTTGTTAGCAGATCTGGTTATCCTCGGCAGCGCCGCACGGATCGCCGATACCACTGATGATTTGCTCGCCAGCATGGCCTGCCACGGTAGCGTACGTGCCAATCGGCCGCTGAGCGTAGCTGAGATGAACGCCCTGTTGCGGCAGATGGAACGCACTGAAAACGCCGGTCAGTGCAATCATGGCCGCCCGACCTTTGTGGTTTATGCCATGGATGCTCTCGACCGCGCTTTTTTGCGTGGTCAGTGAACGCCGCAAAATGGCGCCGTGACTACCGTTGACACCAAACCAGAGCCTACGGTTCTGCTGCTCATGGGGCCGACGGCGAGCGGTAAAACCGCCTTGGCGATGACCCTCGCCGAGCAGCGCCCAGTGCATCTGATCAACATGGATTCAGCGCAGGTTTACCGCGGCTTCGATATTGGCTCCGCCAAACCCAGCGCTACCGAGCTCGAGCGCTACCCCCACGCCCTCATCGATATCAAAGACCCGAGCGAACCCTACTCCGCGGCACAGTTCGTGGACGACGCTGACCTTCAGGTTCGCAAGGCCATTGAGCAGCAACGACTGCCAGTCTTGGTAGGCGGGACGATGCTCTATGCCCGGGCGTTTTGCGATGGCTTAGCCCAGTTGCCCCAAGCGGTGCCTGAAGTTCGACAGGCGCTTGCGGCTCGAGCCCAGCGCGAGGGTTGGCCCGCTTTGCATGCAGAGCTTGCGGCCCAAGACCCTGAGGCGGCGGCTCGCATCCACCCGAATAACCACCAACGCTTGCAGCGGGCATTAGAGGTGCTGGCGATTACTGGGGCGCCGCTGTCTGCGCACTGGCAAGCGGGTACGGCGCAGTCAGTACAGCAGCGACTTGGGGTGCGCCCGGTAGCCGTTGGGTTAGTCCCTGCTGACCGCGCCCTGTTACATGCGCACATAGCCCAACGCTTCGAGGCCATGCTGGCCCAGGGGCTGCTCGATGAAGTTCGGGCGTTGCGCAATCGCGGTGATTTGGACCTCAGCCTGCCAGCTGTGCGGGCGGTGGGTTATCGCCAGGCCTGGGAGCACCTCGAGGCTGGCGGCGAGGAACGGGCGCTGGTCGAAAAAGGCATCGCCGCCACTCGACAATTGGCCAAGCGCCAGCTCACGTGGCTGCGCAGCTGGCCGGATCTCACCGTGCTTGAGGCGGATGGGCTGCTGCGTGCAGGGAGTTTGGAAGCCGCGAACTCCGTGCTGTTGCGGCTGTCAGAGCTAGTCTGGGCGCGCCTTGCAAAGTAACCGGCGTCTAGCCATAGTGAATCGAGGACCTTGCTTACCTGTTGGCAGCGCTCCGCCCTGACCAGCAGCCACCAGCCCGCGCCTGGCACGAACATTTGTACTGCCGACGAGCGCTGGCAAGATGCGATCCAAACTAAGAATGAAGCTGACCGGTGTGCCGGAGTTTCGGTGACGACATTCGTCGCCAGAGGCCGCGCCGCCGACTGAGGAGAAGACCATGTCAAAAGGGCACTCACTACAAGACCCTTATCTGAACACCCTGCGCAAGGAACGGGTACCGGTGTCGATTTATCTCGTTAATGGCATCAAGCTACAGGGGCAAATCGAATCCTTCGACCAGTTTGTGGTGCTGCTCCGGAACTCGGTGAGTCAGATGGTCTATAAACATGCAATCTCAACGGTGGTGCCCTCTAGAGCTGTGAAGATGGCGCCAAGCGGGTCGGGCGAAGAAGCCACTGCTGGCCAAGAAGCGGAACAATAATGTCCCCTCTCGGGCTCAAGCAGCGTTCGGCCACGTATCACTGAACCTCACAGCGCAACGAAAGATATAACACAGTGTTTTTTGAACGCCCGGAATTGGGTCGACGCGCCGTTTTGTTGAGCCTGGACTTTAGCGGTCCACAGGGTGCAACAGCTGGGCGCAGTCTGACCGTCAACCCGGACCCAGAAGAGACCAAAGAACTGGCCGAAGGTGCTGGGCTGGACGTCTGCGCGACTGTTCGCGGACGCCGTCGTATGCCGCACCCACGCTATTTCGTCGGCGCCGGTAAGCTCGAAGAGATTCGCGCGGTCATGCAAGCCGAAGACGCGGAGCTACTGCTGCTCAATCACGACGTTGGCCCAGGACAACAGCGCAATTTGGAACAATCGCTAGACGCGCGGGTGATGCCAAGAACCGAGCTGATCTTGCACATCTTTGCCGATCGCGCGCGGAGCCACGAAGGTCAACTGCAGGTAGAGCTGGCCCAATTGCAACATGCGCAGACCCGTTTGGTGCGCGGTTGGACCCACTTAGACCGGCAAAAAGGCGGCATTGGCCTGCGCGGGGCGGGCGAGACCCAAATTGAGCTAGACCAGCGCATGTTGGCCGAGCGCATCAAAATAACGGCGCGCAAACTAGACGATGTCGCAAAGCGACGGGCCCAGGGTCGGCGTCGGCGGCAACGCCAGCGGGTGCCTTCTATATCGTTGGTGGGCTATACCAATGCCGGTAAGTCCACCCTGTTCAATGCGCTGACCGCAGCCCAAGTGCTGGCCGAAGATCGGCTCTTCGCGACCCTGGATCCGACTTTGCGGCGCTTACCGCTGGCTGGGTTTGGGGATGTGATCCTCGGTGATACCGTAGGCTTCATCAGCCATCTGCCGCATTCCCTGGTGGAAGCCTTCAAATCCACCTTGGAGGAAGTTGCGCATGCCGATCTTCTGCTGCACGTAGTAGATGCCTCCGCCGCCGACATGCTGGACCAGGTGATGGAGGTGAACGCTGTGCTCGCGGACATTGATGCCGAGAATGTGCCGCGCATATTGGTTCTCAACAAGGTCGATCTGGCCGCTGGCGAAGCATTCGAGGAGCGCTTGGCGCTGCTCGGCAGCGCGGCCAACGCGTTGCCGGACGATGTGCACGCCGGTAGCCTGGCACCGGAGGTTACCCGGGTACAGGTAAGCGCTGTTACCGGGGAAGGCCTGGAGACCCTGCGCAGCGCAATTCTCGGCCAGTTTCTGGCGGAGCAGACGGCCGCCCAGCTGGAACTGCACGCTGGGGATGGCAAGACTCGGGCCTGGCTGTATCGCTTAGGCGCAGTAGTCGGCGAAGAATTCCGAGGCGATGGTAAACTGGTCCTCGACATACGCGCCGATGCCGCGCTCTTGGAGACACTGGCAAAACAACCCGGTGTTGTGTTGCGCGGCACAGATGGCGTCCCTAGAATCGCGGCCCTGCCTAATTAACGGTCGACGAGCATAACGGAGCAATACATTAATGGCTTGGAATGAGCCGGGTGGCGGAGACAAAGACCCCTGGGGCAACCGTTCCGATCAAGGTCCGCCAGATTTGGACGAAGCGTTTCGCAAGCTGCAGGCGCAATTATCTGGCATCTTTGGTGGCGGTGGTGACAACAGCGGCGGTGGTGGCGGCGGCCTCAGCCTGGGCGCCATTGGCGGCCTGCTGATACTCGGCGCCATTGCGTATGGGCTGCTTGGCCTGTATCAGGTGGATGAGCAAGAGCGCGGTGTGGTGTTTCGCTTTGGTAAGGCACAGGAGGTGGTGGTCATGCCAGGCCTGCACTGGAACCCACCCATCATCGATCGCGTTGAGAAGGTCAACGTAACGCGAGTAAACAGCCATCAGCACCAGGCGCTAATGCTCACCGAAGACGAAAACATCGTCGATGTGAAGCTCACCGTGCAGTACGTGGTGAATGATCCGGTCGATTACCTAGTCAACGTGCGCGAACCAGAAGTCAGCCTCAACCATGCAACAGAAAGCGCTTTGCGGCATGTCGTTGGCAGCTCAGAAATGGACGATGTCATCACCAGCGGTCGTGCCGCAATTGGTGGGGAAGTGCAAGAACGCCTGCAAAGCTACCTCGATCGATACACCACGGGCTTTCTGGTGAGCAAAGTCAACATCGACGAAAGCGCGCCGCCAACCCAGGTCAAAGACGCCTTCAATGACGTACAGAAGGCCAAAGAAGACGAACAGCGCTTCATCAACGAAGCCAACGCTTATGCCGAGCGCATCATTCCCGAAGCACGCGGCGATGCGCAAAAGCAGATCGAGCAAGCCAACGCCTACCGTGATCAGGTGATTGCTCGTTCAGAAGGTGAGGCTGATCGTTTCACCAAGTTGTTAGGTGAATATACCTTGGCGAAAAGGGTGACTCGTGATCGCCTCTATATCGATGCCATGGAACGCGTCTTGAGCCAAAGCTCGAAAGTGATGGTTGACGTTGAAGGCGGTAACAACATGCTGTACTTGCCGCTGGATCGCATGACCCAAGGCCGTGAGCTCAGCAGCGGCAACCTTAGCCCGGAAAACGTTCGCAGTATTGTTGATGCCACAGTTCGTGATTTGAGCGATCGGGTCTCTACACAACGCCGCCGTGACACACGATAGGAGCACAGCACATGCGAAATACCGTTTTAATGGTTCTGGCGCTGTTGGTCTTTGGCCTCGTGACTGCGAGCGTCTACACGATACAAGAGACTGAGCGTGCTATCGTTCTACGCTTCGGCGCGGTTACAAGAGCCGACGTTGCCCCGGGCCTACATTTCAAGCTACCGCTAGCGGAATCCGTTAAGAAATTCGATGCTCGGGTGCTGACCTTGGATTCCCAGGCCGAAACCTATTACACCCTGGAAAAGAAGCCACTTATCGTGGACTCCTTCGTCAAGTGGCAGGTGAATGACGTCATCAAGTATTACACTGCCACCTCGGGTGACGAGCGTCGTGCTGAACGCATCCTGCAAGAAAGAGTTAACGAAGGGTTGCGTAACCAGATCAGTCGCCGCGATATGCATGAAGTCATCTCTGGCTCCAGGGACGAACTGATGCAGGAGCTGACTGAGGACCTCGACAACGTCATGCGCTCGAATGCGGGTGTGCGTGTTGTAGATGTGCGGGTCAAGAAGATTGACCTGCCCACCGACGTTTCGGAATCGGTCTACGATCGCATGAACTCTGAGCGCAAGATCGAGGCGGAACAGTACCGGGCTCAAGGGCGCGAGCTGGCATTGGGTATTCGCGCCGATGCCGATCGGCAAACTGTGGTGATCAGTGCCGACGCTTACAACGAATCTGAGCAGCTAAAGGGTGACGGTGATGCCAAATCGGCCTCCATCTACGCCAGTGCGTTCCAGCAAGATCCCGACTTCTATGAGTTTTACCGCAGCATCAACGCCTACGGCGCGGTATTCGACAACAAGAACGATATGCTGATTCTCGATCCGAACAGTGAGTTCTTTAAATACCTGAAACAAGACGGCGGCTGATGGCCGCCCGCCAGCGGTGATGTGGCAGGACATTGGCACAGCTCTGGCGCTGGTGCTGGTGATCGAAGGCATCATTCCATTTCTGGCACCCAGCCGCTGGCGTAACCTAACTGCAGTCATTGCCCAAGTGGACAACCAAAGCATTCGCATCGTCGGGTTTGTCAGTATGATGGCTGGCTTGCTGCTGCTTTACTTAGTGCGATGAACAACCGCTGGCAACTCCCCGATGGGGTCGATGAACTGCTGCCGCCCATGGCACGGCGGATGGAACACCTGCGGCGCGAAGTCCTGGACGTATTCCATCGCTGGGGTTTCGATTTGATCGACCCGCCAGTCATCGAATATCTTGATTCGTTGTTGGTTGGTTCCGGCAGTGATTTGGATCTGCAGACACTCAAAGCCGTAGATCAACGCAGCGGGCGCCAACTCGGCGTACGAGCCGACATGACCTCCCAAGCCGTGCGAATCGATGCGCGTCGCAACATGAATGGCGATACCGGCGCCGATGAAGTCGCGCGGTTGTGTTACGCCGGTGTCGTGGTGCACGCTAATCCCAGCGGGGTTCATGCAACGCGCGTGCCGATCAAAGCGGGTGCAGAAATTTTCGGCGCCCCAGGTTTAGAGGCAGATGCGGAGATCGTCGCCTTGATGCTCGATGTGTTGGCGCATGGCGGCATTACCGCGCCGGTGTTGGTACTCGGGCATATGGGTATATATAACGCCCTTGTTGCGCAAGCAAACCTGGGTACGGACGAACGGGCCCAGTTATTTAATGCAGTGCAGCTGAAATCCGAAGGCGACATCGCTCAGCTGCTCCCAGGCGGGCAGCTACGAGAGCAGCTGGTGAGTTTACCGAGTTTGATGGGGCGCAAAGAAGTGATTGCCGAAGCGCGCCAACAATTGCGCGGAGCGCCAGCGTCAGCGCTCGAGGCGTTGGCTCAACTTGAGTCTCTGTCGGACCTCATCACCCAGCGCTGCCCGAATGTAGACTTGCGTTTTGACCTGGCAGAGCTTGCCGGTTTCGGCTATCACAATGGCCCCATCTATTCCGCCTATCATCAGGAGTTGGGTCGTGCTCTGGCGCGCGGTGGCCGCTACGATGGGCTCGGAGAGCTCTACGGTGCGCACCGCAGCGCCACGGGCTTCGATGTGAACTTAAAGCCGCTGTTAGGTACGCAGCAGTCCTTTGTTCCCGTACGCAGCGTGTGGGTGCCCTTTGCTGCGGCTAACAGCAGCGATCTTGAACAGCGCGACGCGCTGTGGCGCGAGGTTAGCGCCTTGCGTGCCGATGGCAATCGAGTGATCGTTGCCCTCAGCGCGCAACAAGCGGTTCCCGCGGAATGTCATAGCGAATGTGTTTGGAGCGGTAGCAGCTGGCAGTTGGCACAGCGGTCCGAGTAATCAGCAGGAGTCTTTGTGGGCAGAAATGTAGTCGTCATCGGCACCCAATGGGGTGACGAAGGCAAAGGTAAGATTGTCGACCTGCTTACCGAGCAGGCGGCCGCGGTGGTGCGTTTTCAAGGTGGCCATAACGCCGGCCATACCTTGGTTATTGGCGGCAAGAAAACCGTTTTGCATTTAATCCCCTCTGGCATCCTACGATCCGATGTTCGTTGTTTGATTGGCAACGGCGTGGTGTTAGAACCCCATGCGTTGCTCAAAGAAGTCGCGCAGCTGGAATCTCAGTCTGTTAGCGTTCGCGAACGCTTGACCATTTCGCCCGCGTGCCCGTTGATCCTGCCTTACCACGTAGCCTTAGACGTTGCCCGTGAAAAGGCTCGTGGTCGTCTGAAAATCGGCACGACTGGCCGCGGCATTGGCCCTGCCTATGAAGACAAAGCTGCACGTCGCGGATTGCGAGTAGGGGACCTGTTCGATTGGCAGCGCTTTGCTGCGCAACTTGCCGAAGTCACTGAGTATCAGAACTTCATGCTTACCCAGTACTACAAGACCGACCCAGTCGACTTGAACGACATGCTGGATCAGAGTGCGAGCGTCTTAGAGCAGCTACGACCCATGGTGTCGGACGTGGTGCCCCTGCTCAACGATCTGCACAACAGCGGCCGCAACATTCTGTTTGAAGGGGCACAAGGTGCCTTGCTCGACGTTGATCTCGGCACCTACCCTTACGTGACCTCATCGAACACCACCGCAGGTGGCACCGCTGTCGGCAGCGGCTTCGGGCCGCTGAATCTGCACTATGTATTGGGCATCACCAAAGCCTACGCCACCCGCGTCGGCTCAGGACCCTTCCCCACAGAGTTGTTTGATGACGTCGGTAAACGCCTCGCGGAGCGGGGCAACGAGTTTGGTGCAACAACCGGACGGCCGCGGCGCTGCGGTTGGTTCGATGCAGTGGCGCTGCGACGGGCAGTGCAGATCAACTCTCTGTCAGGGTTGTGCGTGACCAAACTCGATGTGCTCGACGGGCTCAAAGAAATCAAGCTGTGCACGGACTATCAGCATTCTGACGATGCCGCTCAAGCGGCTCGCCTGGGGAGCGAGTACTACGAAGACATTGAGCCGATTTACGAGACCTTGTCGGGCTGGGAAGGCTCTACCGTGGGCGTTCGTCGTTACGATGATTTGCCTCAAGGGGCGCGCGACTACCTGACTCATCTCGAACGCATCGTCGACTGTCCGATCGACATAATCTCTACTGGTCCCGATCGTGCAGATACCATTGTGCTGCGCGATCCGTTTAGAAGCTGAATTGGGGGCTGCCATGGACTTGAAGCTGTTGGAATTGCTGGTTTGCCCGGTTTCCAAGGCGTCGCTGGTGTATCGACGTGAGGAATCTGAACTGTGGTGCCGAGCCAGCCGTCTGGCCTATCCGATTCGAGACGACATCCCGGTAATGCTCGAAGAGGAGGCACGACAGCTCACCGCCGCAGAGCTTGAGCAGATTCGAGACGACTGAGGCTTGAGCGGATTAGCGTTTAAATTCAACGGGTTGCGCTGCACTAGGCTTTGTCCAGCGGCTTGACCGCATCCCAACAATTAAAAGGTACAATGGTCCGCCAGCTTCCACCGATGGCGACTTTGTGGCGCACTAATCTATGCCACCCGAAACTATGAACAACCTGCAACTGCGCGAAATGCCGGATATCCAGAGCGCTGAGCTGACTCAGCTTGGTGCACAGCTGGATTGGGTCGGCATGAGCGACATCCATCAGCCGCTGTTGATTCGCGATGGCGGCGAAGTGCGGCAAGTACAGTCTCATGTGCAGGTCTACGTCGATCTCGGCGATCCCAAAGCCAAAGGCATTCATATGTCGCGGCTGTATCTAATTCTCGATGAGCACGCCGACACGCGCCCGCTTAGTACCCCTGGCTTAAAGCTGTTACTCCGATCGCTGCTGGAATCTCATCAGGGTTTAAGTTCTCGGGCCTTTGTGCGTTTTTCTTTTGACTATTACTTGCGCCGCCAAGCGCTGGTCAGCGAAAACTCTGGCTGGAACTCTTACCCGGTAGAGATCACCGGCACTTTGGTCGATGGCGAGATTAGCCTGGAAGTAAAGTTGGCCGTGCAATACTCCTCCACCTGCCCCGCATCGGCCGCATTAGCTCGGCAGCTGATTCAAGAACAGTTCGTGAAAGATTTCGGCGCCAGCGGATCCGTCGATGCAAAGACGGTGCACGAATGGCTAGGCACGGAGCAAGGCATCGTTGCCACGCCTCATAGCCAGCGCAGTACCGGGAGTCTGCTTGTGCGCTTGGTCGATGGCTTAGAAGATTTTCCCATCACCAGTCTTGTCGATGCGGTGGAAAACACCCTAAAGACGCCGGTGCAAACCGCGGTAAAACGCGAAGATGAGCAGGAGTTCGCCCGCCTTAACGGGCAGAACCTGATGTTCATCGAAGATTCCGGGCGCAAGCTCAAGTCCATGCTTAGTGACGATTCGCGCTTTAGTGACTTTTGGGTGCGGGTCGAGCATCACGAGAGCCTGCATGCCCATGATGCCGTCGGCGTCTTCACCAAAGGCGTGGCTGGCGGTTATCCGCCTGCACCCTGAGCACCCTGGTTGACTACACACTAGAGGATTAGGTTCATGGCCGAGGCAGTTGCGATCACTGGCGTTGGGCTGTGGAAGCCAACCCACGTCATCACCAATGAAGAGCTGGTTAGCGCCTACAACGCCCACGCTGAGCTGTACAACGCCGAACACGCCGCTGCCATAGCTGATGGCGAGCTGGAAGCAAAGCCATCCTCCAGCGCCGAGTTCATCGAGAAGGCCTCGGGTATTCAACAGCGTTACGCTTACATCAAGGACGGCATCCTCGACCCTGAAAGAATGCGCCCACGCATTCCCGAGCGCGAGGACGATGCGCTGTCGCACCAAGCAGAAATCGCGCTGAATGCCGCGCGCCCGGCGTTGGCTGACGCTGGCCGCAGCGCTACCGATGTGGATATGGTGATCGTCTCTTGCGCCTACACCCAACGCTCGTATCCGGCGATCGCGATAGAGGTGCAGCATGCACTCGGAATTGAAGGTTTCGGCTTCGATATGCTGGTGGCCTGCTCTGCCGCCACCTTTGCGCTGCAGCGTGCCATTGATGCCATTGCCGCTGGCAGCGCTCGCTGCGTGTTGGTGATTAATCCTGAGCTCACTTCACCGCAAGTAAACTACACCGATCGCGATAGTCACTTCATTTTTGGCGACGTCAGCACTGCGGTCGTGCTTGAGCGAGCAGAAGATGCCGAGGCGCCGGTGCGCTTTGAGGTGCTGGGCAGCAAGGCAGTTACTGCTTACTCGAACAACATTCGCTCGAATTTTGGCTATGTCTCCTATGCCGACGATAGCGATCCGTTCGGGGCGGACAAACTGTTTCGGCAGAACGGTCGCAAGGTTTTCAAGGAAGTGTGCCCAATGGCAGCGGAGCATCTAGCGGCCCAGGTTGCCAGCGTCGGCCTCGAGGTTGCTGACGTGCGTCGCTGGTGGCTGCATCAGGCCAACCTGAACATGAACCAGCTCATCGTGCGCCGGCTCCTGGGTCGAGACGCCACGGCCGATGAAGCGCCCATTGTCCTGAACGAATATGCCAACACCGCGTCCGCCGGTTCGATCATCGCCTTTGCCGAAAACCATGAGGATCTCGAAAGCGGTGACGTTGGCGTCATCTGCTCGTTTGGCGCTGGCTACTCCATCGGTTCATTGGTAGTACGGCGCTGCTAACGCGCGCTGCGCTCAAGCCTGTCCGGGCATCTCTTTGATGTAAACATCCTGCTTGGTGTAGGGGATCTCAATGTCCGCTGCGGCAAATGCCTGATAGATCTGCATGTGTAGCTGATGAGCGATCCTGCCGCGTAACTCCGGATGCTCGATCCAACACAGCAGATCGAAATCGAGACTCGAAGCACCGAATGCGCGCATTCGCACTCGCGGTTCTGGATATTGGCAAACGGCCTCGTGAGCCAGCGCTGTTTCTTCCAGCACCTTGCAAACCTGCTCGACGTCGCTGCCATAGGCGGCTCCGATGGAGATGCGCAAGCGCATCTTCTCGTACGGCCCACCGCTTTCGTTGATGATGATGGAGTTGGCGATGAGCGCATTGGGCACAGTAATTTCAACGTCGTCACGCGTAAGGATGCGAGTGCTGCGCATGCCGATGGCGGTGACTTTGCCGCGCGCGCCGTTGTCGAGGTTGACGTAGTCACCGATCTTGTAGGGTGAGTCGGCGAGAATGAAGAAGCCGGAGAACAGATTCGCCAGGGTGTCTTTGGCAGCAAAGCCAACGGCGATACCGACGATGCCCGCTGAAGCCAACCAGCCTACTGGATTGATGCCCCAGATCATCAACAGGCAGTAGCTACCGATGAGTAGCACCAATAGTTTGGCGACCAGATCGAACAGCGGAATGGTGCGCGATTCGATTAACGCAAAGCGTCCGCCGGTTTGCGACAACGCAGCCAAGATCAGGCTAGATAGCGGAAACAGTGCGCGGATCCAACTCACCACGATCATCGACAGGGCGAGGTTCACCAGGATTTGCTCACCTGCAGGTAGCTGCGCTACCTGAATGGCAATAGCCAGGCCGAAGTAGAAGATGGTGGCGAAGATCGGTCGCTTCAGCAGCTCGATAATCTTGTTGTCTAGATCTGTCTCGGAGCGCGCGGCCAGACGGCCGAGGCTGCCGGCAACCAGGCCGCGAAAGGCGAAGGCTGCAATGTAGAAGAACAGCACCAGCAGCATGCTGCCGATGATTGGGTAGTCACTCAGCATGGTCCAATAGGGCACCAGGGCATCGGGTATCCAGTCGGCGACATCGGGCATCTGTTCTGCGAGAGTGGAGTCGAGGGTGACAGATTCCTCGGCCTCGGCCGGTGCATTGCTTGTCGCATCACTGGTTGAATTGCTGTTGTCAGCGGCCATGCAGGCTACTCCCAGGTAAGAATTTCAGGGCGCTAGGATAGTCGGAACCGCTTAGGTTCGCAGCTTCCAGCCAACGACTCGATCGTTGTCTAAAACGATGCGTAGGCGGAAGCGATTGCCGCCTTCGTGGCCGTATTTCCAGACTTCCTTTTTCTTGGTGCGGCGTTGTAGCGAGTTGATCGCCTCAGGCTCGCCCAAAGAGGCGAGAACCTGCTCGTGGCTTTCGCCTTCCCAGAGCACTTGATTGAGGATGTCGTCGACGATCTTTTCATCGGGGTAAAGGGCGAGCAGGCGTTCGCGTTTGCGGATCGATCGGTATTCTTTGCTCACGGAAAAGCCGAAGCGCACGAAGACTACCGCGAGCATCAACCATAGCAACCAACGACCCCATCGTTGCCACTGCAGCTGGGCTGTTAAAGTCGCGTAGCCGAGCAGCACGAGCAAGGTTGACAGGGCAATGGCCCGTGCCAGGTACCATTTGCGGCCCTGGCGCTTCAAGTTGGTAATTTCACCGAGGCCAGCGCCCGGTGGATGACAATTAAGAGCACCGATACCCAGGCACCGATTAGAAGCCTGACATCGCTGTAGAGGATTAGAAGGTTGCGTATTGCGTGACACTCCCTGTGTTGAGCACCCATGCTACCGGATAGTGCGCTTTAACTTATGACCTCTTCGGTTATGGTGTCTGTAAGCCCCTGGGCCAGACCAACAGCTCCGTGAGCGTTCGCCCTCGGCCACGAGTGCTTTAGACTGGTGTGCTGTGAATACTCCCTCGACCACCTCGGAATACCATCCAGCTCGCAATGACGGCTAAGTCCAGAACAAAGACCGGGAATCTCATAGCCGCACTTCGATTGGGAATCGATTTGGCCAAGCAAGCGGCGCCCCGGCTACTGGCCTTCAACATGTCTCTGCAGCTTATAGCGGGGCTGGCGACCATTGGCGCGGTGGTGTACGGAGGCCAGCTTGCCGAGCGGTTAGTGAGAATTCCTCAGGATGGATCGGCTGGCATGTTACCCCTGCTCATCGCGTTTCTGGCGTTCTCTTTAGTCGCACTTGGCTCGTCGGTTATAAAGTCGGAATACCAAATGGTTCTCTCAGAGAGCACTCAGCGCCGAGCGGTTGATCTGGTCCTGGCATCATCTGTAAGAGCCGAACTGCTCAAGTATGAATCCCCAGACTTTCATGATCGCCTGGTCAGAGCGCTGGTGAGTGCAACCTCTAAACCTTATCAGCTGGTCGCAGCGCTTCTTGGCCTGGTCTCATCGGGTGTGACAGTTTTAGGGTTAGGTATTGCGCTCCTGACACTGTCGCCGCTGCTCATGCTGATTGTGGCTGTGGGCGCTGTGCCGCTATGGGTGACCGCGCGCAAGGCGACTCGCCGTTCCTATGCATTCAACGTTGCACAGACGGAGCGTGAGCGGAGGCGCAGCTATTTTCTCTCTACCCTGGCAAGTAGAACGAGCGCCGGGGAAATCCGCGTATTTGGCATCGGCCAGGAACTGCGACAGAGAATCCTTAGCCTGCACGCGGATATGATTGCCGACCTGCAGAAGCTTGTTCGCTATAAGGCAGCGTTGGGATTCCTTGGGGTGGTGATTGCCGTTGGATTGGGCGGCGTTGTTCTGTACGCACTCGCGAACCTGTTTCAGTCGGGAGCGATAGGTGTGGATCAGGCCGCCATTGCTGCGGCGGCATTTCTGGTCTTGTCTCAGCGCTTGCAAACGCTGAATGCTTCTGCTGCATCAGTGCTTGAGTGCGCATTGTTTCTGGAAGACATTGAGAGTTTTGCGAACGCCGCTGCGCGGGAGCCGGAAACGGCTGTTGATGCTGAAGTCATCCATGATCTCCAACTTGAAAACGTTACCTTTAGGTATCCGGCTTCCGAACAGCCCGCACTAAAAGGTATCGATCTGAGTTTCCGTCGTGGCGAGCTGGTTGCGCTTGTTGGAGAAAACGGCTCGGGTAAAACTACCCTGGCGCGCATTCTCGAGCTGCTGTATCCGCCGACGTCGGGTCGTGTACGGGTCAATGGTTTGTTGCAGACTGTGCAATCATCGGTCGCGAACAGGCGCCGAATTTCTGCTGTCCACCAGGACCACCTGCAGCTGATGATGACTGCGGGTGAGAATATTGCTCTGGGAGACCTCAGCGGAGTTAGGGACTTGGATCGTCTGGATGAAGCGGCGCGGTTTGCTGATATTTACGACAAAGTTGAATCGCTTTCTGGTGGTTTCCAGACCATGTTGGGCACTGAGTTCAGTGGTGGTCAGGAACTCTCTGGCGGTCAGTGGCAGCGCGTTGCCATCGCTCGTGCCTGGTTCAGAGACGCCGACGTGTTAATCCTTGACGAGCCGACGTCGGCACTCGACCCTAAGGCAGAAGTAGAATTAATTGAGCGCATTCGCGAGCTAGCAAGAGACAAACTGGTGATACTAATCAGTCATCGCTTTGGCACCGTTGCTCAGGCAGATCGGATTGTCGTGCTCCATGATGGACAAGTCGTGGAGAGCGGCAGCCACGCAGACCTGATGGACGAGGAGGGCG
Source organism: Pseudomonadales bacterium (assembly GCA_051027215.1). GTDB lineage: Bacteria > Pseudomonadota > Gammaproteobacteria > Pseudomonadales > Azotimanducaceae > CALHVX01. The sequence goes on from JBPCXR010000179.1 coordinate 23,136, forward strand.
TCTATGCGAGCCTTTACAACGTTCAGGCAGAAACTTTTCGGTGAGGTTTGTTCCAGTGAATTTGAGCGGTGTCTAACCCAAGACAGGCCAAGGCCACGATGCTTTCGTCGTGGCTGCGCATTCGTCGCTTGTTGAAACGGCTCATGGGTATGCCCATGGGGCTGATCCTGAGCATAAGAGCGTATAGTTGGGCTCGGTCGGAGCTTGAGACAGTGAAAAAATCTTTGCCCGATTCAGGGGTAACGACCCGCGCGCAACCGCCCGAAGGCATAGCGCCGAGAGGACAGCGTGGCGTTGATTGGGCACTGCGGCGCGAAAAGCCCACCTGCCTGGAGCGGGCTTTGGTGCTCCAGGCATGGCTTGCCGCTGCCGGACCCGCCCCGGACGTAATCATCGGAGTCCGGGCTGGGGAGGCTGCTACGGAAGCTCATGCCTGGGTCGATGGTAGCGATCCGTGGTATGACCCCAGCTATGAGGAAATCACTCGACTGATGTTTTGAGCAGATCCCTGTTTCTTAGATCTTCCAAGAATTGATCTAGGTCTTTTTCGGCCGTGGGCTGATCGATCTCGAACTCTGCCAGGATTGACTCGAGCATCTCTTCACGAGACGTGCCAGCTTCGAGCAGAGGCCAGATAGATGCGCCAGTAGCGTTTACAGAAAGGTAAGAAGAATCCCGAAGGTCTAGCAGTACCATCTCATCCGCCACCTGGCGCCATGCGGCTCGGTCTGTGTCGAGTTGTAAGTGCTTTGTATTTGCATCCCTGCTGTTGGCTGCCAATGGACTGATTTCCTTATTGGGTCGTGTTGATTATCTGTAGTTTGGTTATTTTTGCGCTTGGAATCTAGCGAGATTGCATGGTAAATTTACTCGCAGGTTCTTCGTCAAAGTGACGATGCGCCATGGAACAAGGATGAAATGATGAAGAAAGAATACGTCGCACCGAAGATCGAAGATCTGGGTGCACTGGCAGACATGACCAGGAATGGTTTCTCCAAGGGTAACGACATCGGCAAAGGCAAGTCAGGTGGCGGAAGCGGACCGAGCTCCTAAGTTATCGCCTTGATATAGTTTGATCTCCAGCCCCAGCAGCAGTTGGGGCTTTCCGACACTCGCCTGTTATTCGATTTTCCTTGTCGATGCAATGAGCACCGATAGTAAGTCGGCGTTGCCGAAATCCATTTCCGTTGGCACTGTGCCGACCAGTTCGGGCCGAACGTAGGGAGACAGTCGGTTTGGTATTTCCCCCCCTTCCCAAGTGACAGTTGCGCTCTCTGTCCAGGCGCCCTTGTCAGGCCTTTCCAAGTTGAGAGCGGGTACGTCATTGCGCATTCCCAACCGGATCAGCCGTTTTGGCGGCAGCGCGTGAAACCTTGGATGGATCGACAGGGCCAGTTCGATCGTCTGTCGGCACCAGAACGGCAGAGAACGCCTTATCCCCAGCTCTGAGCAGACTTCCCAGTTCTGCTTCAGCCAGCCATCGAAATTGAAGAAGTGCAGAAGGTGCCGATAGGGGTGATGCGACTGCTTGAGCCGCTGCTGCTGATTTTGAATCCAGTCTGCATACTCTTCACAAATGTCAGCATTAAAGAGCGCATAGGGTTCTGAATCTGCAGGCAGAGGCATTTCACGAGTACCAGTTTGCGCTTCGAACCACTGGCGAGCGACAAACCGGCGGGCAACGCCATACCAGGGCGCTCGCAGTGAGCGAATCAGCTGCATCAGTGAAATCCCTTCGATCCAGTCCTTGCCGAGAACGAAAGGTCCGGCAAATAGATCGTCGGCGGCTTCCCCGCCGGTGTAAACCGAGATGCTGCACTCTGCAGCCATGCCTGGCAGATGCGATAGCGCAGGGTGCGGGACTGGCATGCCAACTGCTGGCGCGCGCTCAGGGCAGGCAAGGCAGTCCAGTTCACTTAGCGGAAAACGCCAGTGGTGTTGCGGGCGAACAACCTCGGCGATGGAACGAACGAAGCCATCCACCTCAGAGTAGGCTGGGTGATCTTCCGCCGGAAGAAAGGTAAATGCGTTTACTCGGCGTTGTGCCTGTCCGATGGCCAGGGCGCCCAAACAGCTGGAATCAACTCCACCGCTTAGTCCCAAGAGATTGGCCCCCCCAGGATCAAGATCGGCAGTTAGGCGTTCGATCAGAATCTGGCGCAGCTGTGCGCCACGCTCGGCGGCATCATCCCTGTGCCAGCGGCTTGGAGTTAAAGCCTCTGGATGCCAAAAGCGTACGTGTGGCAGCTCCTTGGCTTCGTCGAGCTGGGTATCTACCTGAACGATGTGTCCAACCGGCACCGCTTCTACGCCGTGCAGCGGTGTGCGCCGATCGATGCACGAAATGCCATCACATGCCAGCGCATGGGCGAAGGCGTCGGTGTCAAACTTAATGGGGAGGTGTCGTTGCAACCAGGCGAACCGGTTGCTGAGCACCGCCACCCCACTTTGACCTCGATAGACATACCAAGGCACCAGTCCGCCGGGAGAACGCATCGCAATCGCGCACTGTTCGTTTAGTTCAATCGCACTGATGTCTCCATCGTAGCGACCTACCGTCTCAGGGGCATCTGCGAGACAATGAGTGAAGCCAGACAGATTGGCGACGTTTTCTCCCCCTTCACAAATTCCCAGCCATGTAGAGCCCGCACTGTGTTCCACTGGAGATGATGAGGGTAGAGGCGCAACGCCACGGATCCAATTGCCGGGCCCCTTGTGCACGCTGGCGAAGTCGCTGTGCTTGCCCCAGCGATCGAGAAGTGTTGATCGCAACTCGGGATCTGGTGTGTGTACCAGCAGGTAGTTAACGAGTGGGCGCACGGATCAATCCCTCATCGAGGGAATCTGGTCGCAGATCTGAGTGAGTAGCTCGCGCGGCCACGGTGGACCCCATGGCACTGACATCAGCCCAACGGGAACTGTACTGGCAAGATCGCTTGTCGCTTGAAACTGTGCCCTTATGGGCTCAGAGATCTTCCAATCATAAACGCGCGGATACTGGTTCAGCTCTGCGGCAGCAACCGGCGCGTCGAGCCACTTGATCTCAAGATCTTTGCTGGAGCGTGAAGGTAGCGGAATCAAAATTGCAGCCACCGGCACTGGGCGTGAACTTATCTGTGTGACCCTCACTCCGACGCGGCCGTCCGGAGTCGGCACGACCGTGCCGCCGACAATCTGGCTAGCCAACTCCTTCGCGGTGGATCTCAAGCGTACGGCAGTGATTCCGCTGTGAGCAAGCCAGTCACCAGCTTGGGTTTTTTCCAGTCTTAACACATCGTCGGATAACAACCGTGCGCCGTCACGAAGTAGCATTGCGGTAATTGTGCTCTTCCCCATACCGGAGTTTGCCAGCATCACGATGGCTTTTCCTCGGGTCTCTACAGCGCTTGCGTGCATCACCACGTAGCCTCGCAGCATCAACGTCATCGACATTACCCAGCCCTGTAGGAGCACATGGGCCAGTGGAGTGTGGCTTATATCCGTTGTGGCAAACTCAATAAGCTTTTTATCAGCAGAGATCCTGAATTGGCCGATATCAGAGAACGAAACTAGCGTAGCTCCGTCGCTCCTACGGACCGCTCGCACGGCCTGTCCATTGTCGAAGTCGTAGGCTAGGATTTCGTTTGCTTTGGCCGGTGCAGGCTCAAGCCGATCGACCTCATGAATCTCTAGATCGAATTGCAGAGCGCCAAGGGGCTGGTCGATCTCTGCGATGTCTACGCCCTCGATGTTGACTGCTGATTTAACCTTGAGTCCATGTAGCATGCGCAGACAGTAGTCAGCGGTCATATCGTTGCACCAGATCAGCGACATGAGTCAATGCGGTGGAGCGATTCGTCGCAAAATCCGGATAGGCTGATACGAGCGCGTCTGCAATCTCACCAAGAGACCGACCTTTCTGTAGCAGCTCGATAGACAACGCATCCACAGCCATAATCGAAGAGCTTGATGGTCGATAACTGGCTTTGCGACGGCTTATCTTGTCGATGTCTAATGGCGCGGACCGAAAGTTGGTTTGTTCAACTTGCCAAGCCTTTCCTTGGCTGTCCTTTGCCGATGCACTCCAGGACCAAGTGTAGTCCTCGCCTGCTAGTACGGCTGAGATCTTAACCGTCACGCGAGAACCTGCGGCGAGTGTAGCTGGCTCGGCGAACGGCAGGAAAGCCATTCCATAAACTGTTTCTGGCACGAATGGGCCGGTACTGTAAGATATACCCTCCACTACCGTGGCCTCAAACCAGAGGTTTAGTCCATGGACGATTCCTTCTTTGCTGGCCGGGATATGACCCTCAAATTTCAATCGGGTGCCTGAATCTGGTTTAGCGTAATCAATCTGGGCGATCTCGAACGGATCAGAAATCAATTTTGACGGAGATACCCGATCACGTCTCATGTCGTTGGCGTGTTCCGTTGCAACCTGCGAAAGATCGAGCCCGAATGGATTGTTGAGCCAGATGTCACGGTAGTGCGCTGCACCGCTGGGATTCGAGCTGAGCGCCGCGAATATGCGGTCTCGCGTGGGCATAACAACCCCCCCCGGTGCAAGGTGACGCGTCCGGGCATCCCGCACAGAGGCAAAGTGCTGCCCATAGTAGGGAAGTACGCCTCGAAGATCGGAGATGATGACGTTGGCGGGTTCGGGTAATTCAATCTCCGTAGATAGCGCTTCGATAAACTCGATTCGATCTGCTAGACCGTTGGCTTCAGCCAAGGCTTTCCCCATTTGCACAGAGGGATTTATCTCCACAGCGAACACTTTACGCGCTCCAAGTTTGGCGGCGTGCATCGCGTATACGCCAATGCCAGTTCCGATGTCGAGGACAACGTCCCCCTCTTTGACGGACTGCCGGATGGCGCGGTCATAGGCATTGTGTCTTGCCTGGTCTGCGAACATGCGTCCAAACATTTCTAAGGAGTAGATGGCCATGGCTGCGCCCAGTTCAAGTGTGTTGTGATAGAGTTTTGCATTGCGAATAATAGAGCATTGACGGCGTCTTATGTTACCGCTGGGCACACGCGCCCCCCC
>JBPCXR010000180.1:0-2634 GCA_051027215.1 Pseudomonadales bacterium
GCCCGAGTTGAGCTGTCGTAGGCTCAGGGTGGTCAGAATAGCCAAAGCACCCCAGGCTGGTCCAAATTTCACATTTCCACGATTACACTGTAAAATAGGAGTAGATGAGGCAAACCAGGGAGGTTTGCTTTGCACTTATTGGCAGCCGTCTTGATCTGCGGTTTCCTCATTGAGGATCGTATTCGGATCGTGCCCGAAGTCCGGCATCGCGCAATGCGATTTCGACGCGAGATGATCTCCGCGCTACTGCTGTTGGTGACCGCATCGGGTTGCGCTTCGCCTCCCCCTAATGCCTATGTTCAACCTGCACAGCCCGAGCAAGAGCTCGCGACCCTCGACTGGGGGGGAGCGGTTTGGGGAGGGTGGCGCGCGCCGCGTGTGACGGCGATCAATGGGAAGCCTGTCGCTGCGTTCAGCTCCCCTACCAAGATCACCCCCGGCAAACACACCATTGACTTCAAGTACTCGATCTACCGTGGTCCCTATGCCATGCCGGCCCATTCATACGTCCGGCGCACCTTCACGTTCACAGCTGAGGCGGGCCATCGTTACCGCCTCTTCACAGACTGCTATACCATGGGTAGCTCGCAATGCTCTTCGTGGATTGAAAATGAAACCGCAAACGTTGTTGTTGCAGGAAAGCTGCCCAGGTGGGCGGATTCAGACCTGGCGACTCGATCTGAGGATGCGGCGAAGCTCAGGGAACGACAGGCCCTGTTCGAGGAGCAACTCGCATCGGTTTGTGCCGGTGATCGCCCAGCGTCGCAGGTCGCCCTTTACTTCTTGGCAGGAATTGCCCCGCTCGGCGAAAACGACTTGGCGTCGGCGCACGCTTGGTATTCCTATGGCGCTTCGCGCGGTGATCCAAAAGCCAATGCCATTTTGCGAAGAATTGAGGCTGATCTCTCCACGGTGAAGTTCCCCCAGGCGGTTGACACCGCAGCCTTGCTGCCGCCCACATTGTGTTCAGAGGGGAAGGCCGCGGAACCTAACGAGCCTGTTACCGCCAAGACTCCGCCAGAGGGCATGTGATGTCGTTGCACGTCGGACGAGGCTTGATGTGTGAAATTGCTTTGACCCTGACGGCCACTGCGATCTTCCGGCTCATAGCGTCGAGTTGTTTACTCCTCCTCCTTCTTAATGGATGTGCTACCTATCTCGCGGCGCGCTGGGAAGATCCGCCTGAGGGAAAGGAGCAAATAAAGATTGGAACGCCGCGTTCCGTCGTGGAACAGATCATCGGCGAGCCCATCACAACAATCGGCCCGGTTCGTACTTACGATATCAGCACGAAAGAAGGCCCCGAGCTGTGGTTTATGCCAATACTTGATGTGGCGATCATGGTCGTGCGCGTCCAGCATTGGAGCGAAATGGAAAAGGACTATCAATCGCAGCGTATCCGCTGGAGCCTGGTTTACGGGCCAAATGGCCAAGTCGTATCGTTATCACCCAGTCGCGCTAGTTCGACGTTCGAACGCTGGCTTGAGTCCGATAAGCGCGGTGAAAATCTGAACCTTCTTTGTCAAGCTGCGAATAGTGGCCACGCCGACGCCCAGGCCGTGCAGGCGGCCCGGTACCGCTATGGCCTGTGGAAAACCGATGTTGATCCGAAGAAGGCGTACCAGTCCATCGGTCTGGCCGCGTTCTTTGGCAATCGGGGCGCGCCTCTAACGAAATCGACTTGGCGTGCAGGCATGGCACTCGATGATGTAGAAGAAGCGGAACGCCTCGTGGCGGAGTGGGAGCCAAACCCGTCAGAATGTGAAGTGACGGCAGATGACTAGGCGTCAAGTAGCGGGGCTTGCCATGAAATCGAATCTCTTGATTTTGGTAGTGAGTGTCGGCCTTGTTCTTCAAGGCTGTGTGACGCTAACCGGAGTTGAGCGAACAGACATTTCGCGGGTCAAGCCCGGTACCAGCCGACAATATATTGAACAGTCACTGGGCGAACCAGTCGAGACAATCGAGACCGATTTTGGACTATCTGCCGTTTACAAGTACAGCACCGGAGAAGTGCAGTCCGTACTCACGCACGAGGTTCTCCCTTATTACGCCCTGGCGCCATATCTATGGCCTTTTGGGGAAAACTGGGCCCGAGAAGAAAAAAAGAGATTGGAAGCATTTCTCACAGTTCTATACGACGAACACGATCATATCTTCTCAGTTTTCACGGACAATCAGGGCGAGACTTTGTTGAAGGCTGAGAAAGGTGATGGCACAGCCCAATACATTCTATCTACAAAAACCAAGCAACCTGTGGAGCAGTGGAGATGGCTCTGTCGAGCGGCACACTCTGGCGACGGCCGAGCCCGATACTACCTAGCGGCGTATTATCGCTATGGCTATGCCGGCCTCTCAGTAGACCAAGTGCAAGCCTATAAGTGGTTCAGTCTTGCGGAAGAAAGTTGGATTGGGACTCGATACAAGGCGAGATTTGTCAGTTTCTTGTCGCCCGACCAGATAGCACAGGGCGAACACCTCTCGGAGGTTTGGGAACCTAACCCCGCAGAGTGTGAGTTGGAAGCGGTGGCTGGTCAATCTAGTCAAGGCAGTCAAGAACCAACGGTCGTGCTTTTACCTGAGGATTTGGGTCTGGTCGGAAGGAAACCCAGATTCCGCCTTGTAGATAAGAGC
>JBPCXR010000181.1:0-3688 GCA_051027215.1 Pseudomonadales bacterium
GTATTGAACGCGATGGCATAGAGCCAGCTGTAAAACTGGCTCTGACCACGAAAGCCAGGTAACGCACAGTAAGCCTTTAGAAATGTCTCTTGGGTGAGATCTTCGGCATCTGCCGGTTGGCGGACAAAACGACTACTCATTGATCGAATCTTTGGGGCATAGCGACACCAAAGTATCTCGAATGCCTCTTGATCTCCCTTCTTAGCCCTAAGAACCAGCAGGTTGTCGCTCAGCATCTCTTTCGGCTCACTTTCTAGGTTCGAACTAGCCGACATGAGCGACTCCCTCTGTTCTCAGGTCCGGTGATGTCTGTTGCGAGAAGTCGTCCTTGTGGGCGATTCGCCTGATCCAATAGTCAAGACTCGTGAAACGACCGCCACCGGTAAAGAAGAGTGATAGCAGCATCAAAAAGTAGGTGGCAGGAAACTCAATGCCGTTGTTCAAGATGGTGATTGGGCCGCGACTCGTTAGCCACCCGTAATTGCCGTGCTCTCGCAGAATGGCAATCGCTCGAGCCTTGCGTTCTGCGGCTTCGAGTACCTGTTCGTTTGCGAGCCAGCTCGAAGCATCTGCCAAAGCCAGCCAACCGTTGGGCCAGTGCACGGTAAAAATGGCGACCAACATGGTAATCATCAGCGGGATGCTGACCCATCGAACTGCCAAGCCAATCACCAGCAAGGCGCCGCCAACAAGCTCAGCGGCTACCACTAAAAAGGTCATGAATTCGGGGAACGGCAGCCCAAGACTACCGCCAAACCAGGCGACAGTGGCATCGAACCCGATCAATTTGTTCCATCCAGCCTGAATCAGCACTGGGGCTAACAACAGTCGAAACAGCAATGGTGGAATCCCTTCGCCATGGCTAAGCGTGTCGACAAGTCCATCGTTCAGCTGGGTCGCTTTGCGTATTAGTTCCATGTTCATTTCCTTATGCAGGCGCTATATCGGGCAGGAAATCTCACCTAACCGGGCGGTCAACAGTCCGTTTTCTCGATAATCGATCGGCAAGGTGACGAGTGAGGGTCCAGATTCGGTAGTGGCGCGCGTCAGCACCTGCTGCAATGAACTGCTCGCCGTAACGCGATGCTCGTGCCATCCGAACGCCCTTGCCAGAGCACTCCAATCCGGATTGGCAAAGCTAAGATTGGTGTGGTCGCCAAATTCACTCGTCTGTTTCCAGGCAATCAGGCCGTACTCGCGGTCCTCCCAAACGATGACTGTCAATGACACGCCAAGTCTTTTGGCCGTCTCCATCTCTTGAACATTCATCAGAAACCCACCGTCGCCCGTGATTGCCACCACCCGGCGGTCTGGGTGCACCAGTGCCGCGCCAATGGCGCCAGGCAGAGCAAAACCCATGGAGCAGAAGCCATTGGGAATCAGACAGGTGTTCGGTTCATGGCAATGATAGTGGCGCGCTATCCACATCTTGTGAGCACCAACATCCGACAGCAGGATGTCCTTGCCATCCAGAACTGCTCTTAGATCCGAGAGCATTTTCTGTGGTCGAATGAGGTCCGTATCATCGTCATCATCATGCGCGCTGAGTTCGGCTTGCATATCGCGACGCGCAGCTTGCTGGTGGCTCAGTTCGAACGCTGGTGTTCCCTGCTGCTTGAACTGATCAGTGAGCGTGTCGAGAGTGAGGGCTAGATCGCCGACGAGCTCTATGTCGGGTTGAAAATGGGCGTCTATTTCCGCAGGCAAAAAGTCGGCGTGAATGATGGTTTTGTTGCCGTCAGCGTTCCAAAGTCGCGGGTGATACTCAACCATGTCGTAACCGAGTGTTAGGACGACGTCGGCAGCATCCAACGTGCAGGAAACTATGTCCTTTTGACTTAGCCCGACTGTGTACAGGCAGTACGGGGCTTCCATATCAATGGCGCCTTTGCCCATAAAAGTGCTGAGCACACCTACGCCGGTTAGGTCACAGAAAGCCCGCAGGCTCTCGCTGGCTCGGGTACGAATGCAGCCGTTGCCAGCAATAATCACCGGGCGCTTCGCTGCCGCTAGAACCTCGTAGGCTCGCAGCAGCGCATCGCTATCGGCCACAGATCTTCGGAAGCGCTTCACCGGCAATGGCGTTTGCTCGGTCTGCGCTTTGGCAACATCTTCGGGGAGCTCGATTAGCACTGCTCCAGGTTTCTCCGTACGCGCTATGCGAATAGCCTTGCGCACGATTTCAGGAATATTACTGGGGTGCAGAATGCCGGTCGCCCATTTGGTTACTGGCTCAAACATTCGAATCACATCCATGATCTGATGAGACTCTTTATGCAGACGTTGGGTAGAACCCTGCCCGGTAAGCACCAACATGGGCGCTCGATCCATATTGGAGTCGGCGACGCCGGTAATTAGGTTGGTCGCACCGGGGCCTAAGGTGGCGAGACACCCAGCAGGAGTACCCGTCAGCCTGCCGTATGCTTCGGCCATAAATGCCGCGCCTTGCTCGTGGCGGGTCAGCACGAATTTGATCGTCTTGCTCGCTTCCAGCGATCTGATGAAATCCGCGTTCTCTTCGCCGGGTATGCCAAAGACGTACTCGATTCCCTCAGCCTCTAAACATTTTACGAACAGATCTGATGCTTTCATGTCGCTAACCTATGCGGGATGCGGAGTTGATTTCGGGTTCGGGATACAACTGATCGAACGGGACGGAACGACCGGTAGATTCAACGATTCGACAGTGGAAGCGTTTGAGTCGGCGCGGTTCCGGCACTCCGCAACTGTGGGCGATAACGCCGATTTCATAATGCATATGATCGGCGTAACGGCGAACGCGCTCCGACTTGTCTGCCACATTCAGCCCCTGCTGCAGGCGTTTGTTGTGCGTTGTTATGCCAGTGGGGCAGGTGTTCTTGTTGCACTGCAGCGCCTGAATGCATCCCAGCGCGAACAGAAAACCTCGTGCAGAGACGACGAAGTCTGCGCCGCTGCAGAGCGCCCAGGAGACTTCGGCCGGAGTGATCATTTTGCCGCTGGCAATCACCTTGATTCGATCTCGCAATCCATAACGTGCCAGCAGGTCGACGACCAGCGGCAGGCTTTCTTTAATGGGCAACCCGACATAGTCGATCAAACTCATGGGCGCCGCGCCGGTTCCGCCATCGGCTGAGTCGATGGTTATGAAATCCGGTGCTGAAGAAACGCCGCGCCGGTGGATTTCTTCGCACAGTGTTTCCAACCACCCGTAGGCGCCGATTACTGCCTTAAAGCCAACCGGTTTGCCGGTCACGCTACGGACCCGGTTAATCATGTCCAACAGATCACCTTCGTTGTTAATTTCTGGATGACGATTGGGGCTGAGAGAATCTTCGCCGACGGGAATCAGGCGTATTTTCGAGATCTCTTCCGTTACCTTGGCACCCGGTAGAATGCCTCCCTTGCCGGGTTTGGCACCTTGGGATAGCTTGATTTCGAACATGCGTACCTGTTCATGAGCGGCGACTTCTTTCAGCTTTTTATCAGATAGCTGCCCGCTCTGGTCGCGCACGCCATACTTCGCAGTGCCGATCTGAAAGACGATGTCAGCGCCCCCTTGCAGGTGATGTTTGGAGAGCCCTCCTTCTCCGGTGTTCATCCAGATGCCGGCCTTTTTAGCACCGCTGCTAAGGGCCAGAACCGCGGGTTTGGAAATTGCGCCATAACTCATCCCCGAAATGTTGAACAACGAGGTACTGGTATAAGG
>JBPCXR010000182.1:0-3134 GCA_051027215.1 Pseudomonadales bacterium
TTCACATCCAACTTGTCCGCTGCTTCAGTGAGTGATCCGGCCTCGACGATGGCGACGAAGTACTTAAAGCGATTGATGTCAACATTTTCCATGCAGCGATAGAACTTGCTTCCCAACGATCCGTCCATTCGTATTTTCCGAAGGCCTCAGTTGGTTTTTCCGACGAGCGGAGAATTCGGCGCTGGCGTCACTCAAGATCGGGCTTGTTTGATCTGATGAGACAATGAAGCTGATCTAGTGCTCTTGATTGCTGCTCATATTGCTAGCACCGTTCATTTCGAGGGAGGTCAGGCTGCCTGCATCGTGCGTAACAAACGACCTTGGCCGGAAACGTTGTTGCGTGTGATCAGATCGCCGAGTTCGCGAGCAGGATACATTGGGGGGCGTTCCACTCAGCCGAATTCCTACCCCCGCTTTGGACTTCGGCGGCGCTCTAAGTGTCTAGGGGGGACTGGTGTTCTGCTCGCGATCTACGACGACTTTCGGCGCTCGTCGATCCTTCGGACGAAAGCCTCGTTGGCTTCGGCCCATTCGCACAGCAAAGCCAGTGGTTCTGCAAATTTTCTACCAACTGCGGTTAGCGAGTATTCAACCTTGGGAGGAACCTGGTGAAACACCTTTCGGCGGACCATTCCCCATGCCTCCAGGTTTCTCAGTGTTTGCGTCATCATTTTTTTCGAAATGCTCGGCAAACGCCGTGATAGCTCGCCGGTACGATGGGGACCATCCGACAAGGCGAATATAATACCGGGAATCCACTTATCGGAAATGAATGTCATTAGCCTACGGGTTGGACAGTCCTTATCGGGAGTAATCATCGCTTTGACAGTAACCTCGGGGTGACTACGTAACTTGAAAGTGCCTAATTGACGAAATAAAGCCAACTGAGCACTTAATTACCTTACTAGCAAGAGGGCTGATTGTATGTCGATTGGCGACAAGATTACGATAGCACTTTTAGCTCTGCTGTCCGTACTAGCAGGGACCGCCGCCGTAGTGGGATACTTTCATTTCAGCGTGGAAGCGCAGGAGCAAAAGATGGGCAAAGTCTACATGGTCGCCTTCGTGGATGTCAGCAGCGTCGAGCGCTACACGAAGGAGTACATCGCCAACGCTTTACCGCTGGTGATGAAGCACGGCGGCAAGGTACTGTCCGCTTCTGATGAGTCTGTCGTCAAAGAGGGGAAGTTCCCTCCGGGCCGTATCGCCATTGCTGAGTTCCCGAGCATGGAAGCTGCTGAAGCGTTCTACGCTGATCCTGCATATCAGCCCCTCATTAAAGTCAGGCAGGACATCGGCGCGACGGTGTTAGGCTTCTTCCCGAGAGGCGTGGCTCCAGAATAGTTTGGAGGGCAAGATGAAAAGGAAAGCAGAAGTAGTCTTGAAGGTGCCGACAGACTCCATCCTATTTGTCCGTTTTGGTAGGGTGGAAGTCTCTCTGGATTGTGGCTACTGCAGACGAACCGCACGGACTGTTTCGTTTAATGTCGTCGAAGGAAATGCCCGCTGTTTCCCAGGATCGGCGAAACGTCCCTATGAAGCGCATCCATCATACCCTGGCCGCGCAACTCTGGAGTGGACCAGTGGCAGTGGTAGCCCTGTAGTTGGCAGGTATCGTTTGGAATACGAAATGTCTGAGCCATTTATCGATTCCAAGTACGGACTTGAGATGTGCCAGTGGACCGGATATCCAACGTGGGGACGTGTAGAGTTCACCCTCAATTGTCGCCACTGTCGCAGGGGAACCCGCTTAAGTGTTCAAAGCAACAGTACACACCCACGGACACATCATTGCCACCACTGTGGTCGCGAGCTGTTTTCTACGAACGAGGAGATTCTGTCACAGCGTTGGCAGGCGCCAGACACGGGCAAGTGGTTCGTCTACTCCGAGATGGCCCGCACGAACGTAGAAGTCGGAGAAGATGAATTCTGGCGACGTAGTATAGCGTCTTCCCCATAGTCGGCGCGATCTTCATGCAACAGTAGTTGACCTGCTCGTTTGCAGGTCTGTCCGACGCCCATGGCTTTTATCGCGCGAAACCAGGTGTTCGAGGTCCGCAAGATCGATAAACTGGTCCGCCTGACGCCGTAACTCGTCTGCAATCATAGACGACTGAGTTTCTAACGTTGAAACAACGGTCACCCGTAGACCGTCTTCCTGCAGAGCTTCAACAAGCGCTCTGTAATCGCCGTCACCACTGAACAGCACGATATGATCGAGAGCTGGTGCCAAACGTAAAGCATCGACAGCTAGCTCAACAGACATGTTGCCCTTGTATTTTAGCCTGCCACTACTGTCGCGAAATGTCTTTGTCGGCTTCGTCACAAGCGTGAATCCGTTGTACTCAAGCCAATCGACGAGTGGTTGGATAGAAGAAAACTCCTGATCATCAGCTATTGCGGTGTAGTAGAGCGCCCGCACAAGCTGACATTGGTGGCGAAAATGCGTTAGCAAACGCTTGTAGTCGAGATCGAATCCAATAGCTTTCGCTGTCGCAAATATACTGGGACCACTAATGAACAGTGCAACTTTCTCGTCGTCATAGAATTGCATGCTTAGTCCGTTTTATATCCAAAGGTCACAATAGCTAATAAGTGGAAGTCGCTACTAGCAGCTTTAGCAGTAGGAAGAAACCCGGCCTTGTAAGACACTGTATACGATGGCTTCAGACAATCGTAACAGACCGAGGTTGATGCGGTAGAAGTTTTGCTAGTTAGGCGTCATTAGAAATAGTTGATTAAGGGCCGTCAACTCGTGATCGGTATTTTACTAAAGGAGAAATGTTTGCCTGCAGTGGATTGTTCAAGCTGCTGCCTGCTTGGCGGACGAAGCTCCATTGTCAACCAGCATCTGATCAGACCGCAGTTTGCACGGTCGACACAACTCCACGTTCTCAATTGATGTCCGCTTGTGGTCGAAGCCGACTTGCTTACGCCGCCGATCATCAATTGGGTAAAGTCCGATATTGATGCTGTGGACGACGCCCGCACCTCGCGCGGGGCCAGCCAGTTGGCCAGCGTAGGGTGATCGTTCAACGCGAATCATTCGAGAGGGCGTCCACATGCAGCAGATTCAAACCGTCGGTATCGATCTTGCCAAGAATGTCTTCCAGGTTCATGGCGTCGATGAGAAC
>JBPCXR010000183.1:0-7026 GCA_051027215.1 Pseudomonadales bacterium
AGCTGCTTCTAACAGCGAATCGTGTGTACCGGTATCCAGCCACGCCATGCCCCGCGCCATGCGCTCGACTTGCAATCTGCCAGCTTCTAGATACACCCGGTTCACATCCGTAATCTCCAGCTCACCACGCGCCGAAGGCTTAATATCGCGGGCAATCTCAAGCACTTCGTTGTCGTAGAAGTACAAGCCCGTTACCGCATAATTGCTCTTAGGTTTCGCAGGCTTTTCTTCAATGTTCATCGCCACGCCGCCAGCGTCGAACTGCACCACACCAAATGCCTGAGGATCCGCCACCTCGTACGCAAACACCGTGGCGCCGGATTCGCTTTCTGCAGCTCGCCTGAGTTGCCCCGTCAGCCCGCTGCCGTAGAACAGGTTATCGCCCAGAATCAACGCTGCAGGATCACTACCCACAAACTCGGCACCAATAATGAACGCCTGCGCCAACCCTTCCGGCTTAGGCTGTTCGGCATAGCTGAGGTTGATCCCCCACTGCTCCCCGTCGCCTAGCATCTGCGCAAACCGCGGCGTGTCTTCCGGCGTAGAAATCACCAACACATCCCGAATACCCGCCAACATCAACGTTGTGAGCGGGTAATAAATCATCGGCTTGTCATAAACCGGCAGCAGCTGCTTACACACGCCGAGGGTCACTGGGTGCAATCGTGTGCCGCTGCCACCGGCGAGTATGATGCCTTTGCGAGTCACAGCGCCTGCTTTCCTATGCGTTCCAGTCGATAGCTGCCATCCAGCACAGCCTGCCACCAGGGGCGGTTGGCCAGGTACCAGCCTATGGTTTTGCTTAGTCCGGTTTCGAAGGTTTCTTCAGGCTTCCATCCCAACTCGCGATCGATTTTGCTGGCATCGATGGCGTAGCGTAAGTCGTGGCCAGGGCGATCCTTCACGAAGGTAATCAAATCTTCGAAACGATTGACCTCAGGCGGTTCAGTGACGTCGGGGGCCTGCTCAAGGCGCTCGCAAATCAGCTTCACGATGTCGATGTTCTTCTGCTCATTCCAGCCGCCAACGTTATAGGTCTCGCCCACTGCGCCCTGCTCCAACACGGTGAGCAGCGCACGGGCATGATCATCGACGTAGAGCCAGTCGCGTACCTGCAGACCATCGCCATAGACGGGCAACGGCTGGCCGCTAAGCGCATTCAAGATCATGTGTGGAATCAGCTTTTCCGGGAATTGGTAGGGCCCATAGTTGTTCGAGCAGTTGGTAATGAGTACGGGCAAATCGTAAGTGCGCTGCCAGGCCCGGGCTAAGTGGTCGGAACCAGCCTTAGAGGCGGAGTAGGGCGAGCTCGGCGCGTAGCGGGTCTGCTCGGTGAACAGATCATCCGTACCGGCCAGATCGCCGTAGACCTCGTCGGTAGAGACATGCAGAAAGCGCAGTCCGTCTTGGCGCTCTTTTGGCAACTGATCGCGATAGGCGCGGGTGGCATCCAGCAACTCAAAGGTGCCCACTAGATTGGTCTGGATGAACGCGCCCGGATCATCGATCGAGCGATCAACGTGGCTTTCTGCGGCCAGGTGAATGACCGCATCGGGCTGATAGCTCGTGAATAGGGCTCGCAGCGCCTCCCGGTCGCAGATATCCAGCTGGGCAAGGCGGTATCGCGGTGATCCAGCTACCTCGGTCAGGGACGCCAAGTTCCCTGCATAGGTCAGCTTGTCGACGTTAACAATCTGATGGTCTGTGTTGCCGATGATCCAGCGGATCAGCGCCGAGCCGATAAAACCGGCGCCGCCGGTGACAAGAATCTTCATAGTGCTAAGCATACTAGAGACCGACGGCCACAAGCAGATGACTGCGCCGGTCTGGGAACTGCCTCCAGGCGCCACTGTGGGCATTGTCCGCGGTATGTCACGGCGTGGACAGTTGGTGATCGTGCTTAGGGTTAGGGTGTGGTCAATCAGCGGTAATCCGCTAACGGCATCAGGCTTAGAGAGATGACTGGATCATATTCTGCAGCAAGAACCCAGCGTGGCTCTGGAAGCGCCGCCTCGCGCCTGAATAGCGCTCGCCCGAGACGTTTTGCGCCACCGATTCAAGCGACCATGACTGACATGCTGACCGATCTCATCATCCACAAACGGCCACCGGGTCGACCGCCAGGCTGGCGATTATTGCTGGGCCTCATCCAGCGCGGTGGGCTTGAGATCCTGGCTTCGCTCGTCATAGCCACGCTGGTTCTGGCAGCAGGGGTCGTTGCCTACCATATCCATCAACTCCCAGGCGGCAGCGCCTAAAGCTGGGTCGAGTAGCGTTCCGGCAGCCTAATCTGTGGTTCAGTCCCGGTTCACGGCGCTTGCCTCGTACTACGATGACTGCGACCGCAATCCTGGAATCCGGCATCCATCCGTCATGAGAGTTCAGCCCTCCGACCGCATCGGCGGCATGATCCAGCCAAAACGCGGACGACGTGCACCGCGCCGTCGATCACGCCGCAGGGGAAGCGCGCTGTGGAAGCGCCTGCTGCAACTGAGCCTGAGCTTTGCGCTCGTAAGCCTTTTGGCTGTGTTGCCTCTGCGCTGGCTGAACCCGCCAACCACGGCCTTCATGCTGCAGGACTCGCAGTATCACTCGTCCGCGGCCGCGAATTGGCAGGGTTGGAACCAGCTTGGCAAGGCGATGCCATTGGCAGTCGTGGCAGCGGAAGATCAAAACTTTGCGCTCCACAACGGCTTTGATTTCGAAGCGATCCAGGAAGCGATCAAGCGCAACCAGCAGGGTGAGCGGCTTCGCGGCGCGTCCACCCTGTCCCAGCAGCTGGCAAAGAATCTCTACTTGTGGCCGGGCAAGAACATGGTTCGCAAGGGACTCGAGGCTTATCTTACGGGGTTGATCGAGTTCACTTGGCCGAAGCGGCGCATTCTGGAGGTGTATCTGAACGTCGCTGAGTTTGGGCCAGGTGTCTACGGTGTGGGCCAGGCAAGTAAGCGCTACTTTAACAAAGCACCCAACGACCTCAACCTGAACGAAGCGGCACTATTAGCCGCAGTGCTTCCCAACCCGAAGCGGCTCAGCGTCGCTGCGCCCGGCAACTACGTTCAGGGGCGCTCTGAATGGATTGAGGAACAAGTACAGCGCCTGCAACGCGAGCAGTGGCTCGCCCAGCTGTAGATTAGCCATGCGCTAGCTTGGCTGATGCAACGTGACCTGAGTAAACGGAATCTCCCACCCATGCTTAGTACAAGCTTCCACACAGTAACGTTGAATCGATCGCCGCAACCGATTGTACAAATCCGCCAGCTCCCCTTTGAAGTCAGCGATCACCACCAGATCTAGCGATGAGGTATTGGCCTCTTGGAACTCAACCCGCAGATTCAACAACCGATCACCGTAGCCTTCATCCGTTAGCCGTTGTTCGATGTGGCTGCGCAGCAATTCGGGCACGGTGCTGACGGCTTCTGTTTGTAATCCGTAGCTGATGCCTATGGTTTCCTTCAAGCGGAAATTCACGCTCAGGTTCACCGGCTGATTCTGCAGAAAGTCCCCGGTGGGGTAGGTTCGGTGGGCACCGCCCCGCTCCACCAGTTCCACCAACTCCTGAGACAAGCCAACAACCCGCCCGCGAGCACCATTGCTGAGGATTACCCAATCACCCATACGACACGGAAACCAGGGTTCATGCTTCTGCAAGGGTCTGGAGCGCAAATCGACCAGGTCATCGATCTTGACCCGATGC
This sequence comes from Pseudomonadales bacterium, assembly GCA_051027215.1. GTDB lineage: Bacteria > Pseudomonadota > Gammaproteobacteria > Pseudomonadales > Azotimanducaceae > CALHVX01. Next base: position 3,698 of record JBPCXR010000183.1, read on the forward strand.
ACCAGATGCGCGGTCGGATTTTCGAGCATGGTGTAGAAGTTGATTTGCCGAACCAGCCAAGGCAAGCCATTGAGCTCTAGGCGTTCACCTTCGCGCACCGCGCCAAGGTTCAGGAACAACTGCACCTGACTCCAGTAGCGCGGAATGGCATGACGCAGCCCCAGCGCAATGCCCAGTAATAGCAGTATGCCGATGCTGAACAGCAGCCAGTCCTCTGCCAGATAGAACACCACCATCGGACCAATGATGAGCAGCAAGCCAGTGATGATCCGGTGCGATAGATCCAGCAGTCGAATGGGGAAGGAGCGCTGCTCCTTTTTGTAACCGGCGATAAGCCGCTGCATGGCTCGGTAGATCAGACGCGATAGCGCGAGAATCACCAGCACCGCCAACAGCGCCTGGCCTAGATACTGGCCGCGGTTGCTGAAGAAGGATTTGAGGTAGCTCTGGGAGGCCTCGGCCAAGGATTCTTCAGACTGTTCAAGCTTATTCAACTGCAGTTGTGCAGCCTGGAGCTCAGCGCGCAGAATGCTGTCCTGCTGGCGCCAATTGGCGAGCATGTCGGTCAGCGTTTCTAGCAGGGCCGGATCTTCGGACTCGGCTAGCAGCCCTTCCAAGTTTTCGATGGCGGATTCGGTAACGGGCACCCGGCTGGAGAAGTACTCGATCTTGTCCCGCTGCTCAGTTTTTTGGCGAACATGGCTGGTCATGTCCTTCATCTCTTTGATCGCTGGTTCCATCAGCGCGAACAGTTCTTCCTGAAAGTTGAATTTCGACTGGGCGACTTCCCTTAAGCTTGCCGGGTTAGCGCCAGCGGCCACCTCCTGCAAATTGCCGAGGGTGGCGTTGAGGTTGGTGGTCTGCTTCTCGATCTGATCTAACAGGCCTTGCTTCTCGCTCGCGGTCTGGGCCGCGGTGGCCTGCTCGCCGAGGCTTCGAATGTTCGCGCGCAACTCATCACGCACCGCGATCAAGGCGCGTAAGGTCGCGATGGTGCTGGCGGTATCGTTGGGGGCGGTCATGGTTTCTGGGGCGAGCGGATCTTCATCCGCGGATTCAGGCAGGACCTCTGCCAGAGTCTCGGCGACTTGCTCGAGCGCCGTCTGTGAGTCAGCGTCGTCCGCTTGGGTCGCTGCCTGCTCGGCGTGGCCCAGCCCGCCAAGCAAGAGCAACAGGCCCAGCAGCAGAGGGTGAAGCGCTAACCTAGAACCACAATCTGCGGTAGGCTCAGGGGTAAAAACAGGTCGTCGTTGGCGGGCGCTGGTAAGCAAAACAGATCCTTTTGTGGCCAGAGCCTGGAAAAGACTCGAGGTTATCTCCGTGGGTATCATACCGCTCCACATCACTGCCAATGGGTATTCGTGAGTAGCCGCTCAAAATGCGTCGATTGGTCGCTGTACCACCAGGACCAATTCTACGATGAGGTGGTCGACCATTTTGGCGCGCCGCGGGATTGCGCTCGGCAGCTGGCGAACTATCTAGCCGGTCTGTCGCCGCGCAAATTGCGTCTGCGTCAGCAGGAGGCGGATCGCGCCATCGTTGAGATGGGTATTTCCTTTACCGTGTACTCCGAAGGTCAGAATATCGATCGAGCCTGGCCCTTCGACGTCATTCCAAGATTTATTCCAGCCGCGGAGTGGCAGCAGATCGACCGAGGTCTACGCCAGCGCCTACAGGCCTTGAATCTCTTTATTGACGACCTCTACAACGACCAGAACATCCTCAAAGATGGGCTGGTGCCGCGAGCGTTGATCGAATCGTCGCCAGACTTTCGCCGTGAGTGCCTCGGTGTGCGCCCGAAGTTCGGGGTCTGGGCCCATGTTTGCGGCACCGACTTGGTGCGGGATCGAGACGGCAAAGTCTACGTCCTCGAAGACAACCTGCGGGTGCCATCGGGCGTTTCCTACATGCTGGAAAACCGCGCTGTTACCAAGCGCGTGTTCCCCGAGCTGTTTCGCAACGAGCGGGTCGCCCACATCGACGACTACCCATCCGATCTATTCGATACCCTGGCAGCGCTATCACCGCGCGCTGGAATTGAGCCAGAAGTCGTTGTGCTCACACCGGGAATCTTCAACTCTGCTTACTTCGAGCACAGCTATCTGGCCCAGCGCATGGGCGCTGAGTTGGTGGAAGGCAGCGATTTGCTGGTAGATGACAGCGACCATGTGTTCATGCGCACTGTCGACGGCCTGACTCAGGTCGACACCATCTACCGCCGGGTGAACGATGCATTCATCGATCCTGAAGCGTTCAATCCAGACTCGATGCTGGGGGTGCCAGGCCTGATACGCGCTTGGCGCAAGGGCAACGTGGCCTTGGCCAACGCGCCGGGCGCCGGAGTTGCGGACGATAAGGTCATCTACACCTACGTGCCAGACATCATTCGCTACTACCTTTCCGAGGAGCCGATTATCGACAATGTCCCCACTTGGCGTTGCTCCGAGCCCGACAGTCTGCGCTACGTGCAGGAGCATCTGGCGGAGTTGGTAGTAAAACCGGCGAATGAATCCGGTGGCTACGGCATGCTGGTGGGGCCTCATGCCACCAGCGCGGCAGTGGCAGAGTTCGCTAAGGTCATTGCCAAAGATCCGCGCAACTACATCGCCCAGCCGACCTTGGCGCTGTCGACGGTGCCGACCATCTGCGATGGCGTGGTCGAGCCGCGGCACGTGGACCTGCGGCCCTTCATCCTCCAAGGTGAGAAAACTGCGGTAACCGCCGGCGGACTAACCCGGGTGGCGATGCGCAAAGGCTCATTGGTGGTAAATTCCTCGCAAGGCGGCGGCAGTAAAGACACCTGGATCGTGGGCGCAGGCGACTGAAGTGCTGTCTCGAGTTGCAGAGCGTATGTACTGGGCGGGTCGCTATTCGGAGCGGGTCGAGGCCATGGCACGATTGGTACGCACTCACACCGCGCTACTGTTGGATCTACCGGAAGATTCCGGCAGCAACTGGACGCAATTGCTGCGCATCATCAACGCCGAAGCCGACTTCGCTGAGCGCTACCCCAGCGCCAGCGAGCGCCACGTGGTTACCTACTTGCTGGCGGATACCGACAACCCCGGTTCGTTGCTGTCCTGCCTAGCCCAGCTGCGCGAGAACATTCGTACGTCCCGTGACATCGTGCCGCGCGAGGGTTGGGAATGGGTCAATGAGTTCTACCTCATGGTCCACGGCAAAATCGGCCGCACAGGCGCTCAGCCAAAGTTGCGGCAAGATGTCTTGGTCGATTGCGTCGCCCGCTGCCAGCGCTTGAACGGTCTGCTCGCCGGTACCATGAGTCACGGCGCTGGCTACAATTTCATGATGATCGGCAGCCACTTCGA
>JBPCXR010000184.1:0-3418 GCA_051027215.1 Pseudomonadales bacterium
GCGGTACCCGCATCAAACTGCGTGCTTTCGCAGGTTTTGAACTACCTGCCGATCTTGCCAAAAACGGGGACCTCGCTGCTGCCTATGAAGCCGGTGTACCCATGGGCGGCAGCCTGCTGGCTGACAAAGGTGGGGAGACTGGCTCCCTCTCCCTCTTCGTCTGGGCTGCTCAAGACCCAGACAACGCGCCACTGGCAAAAGTCCAGGTGGTTAAGGGTTGGATAGAAGGCGGCGAACGACAGGAAATCGTGCATGACATTGCCTGTGGTGGATCACAGATAGACCCGGATACCGGAAAGTGCGCGGCAAACGGTGCCGCAGTCGATACGAGCGATTGCAGCTGGCCCAACTCAGCGGGCGCTTCTCAACTCATGACGCTCTGGAGCGATCCGGACTACGATCCAGGAGAAGACGCCTTCTACTACGTTCGAGTTGTGCAAAATCCGACTTGCCGATGGACCACCTACGACAGCTTGCGCTTAGGTCGTGAACCGCCAACCGGTATTCCGGCCACCGTCACCGAAATGGCCTGGGCATCACCGATTTGGGTTAAGTCTAGCGACACTTTGAAGTAGTGAGGTCGGGGTCAATCCCCGAGTTCTTCGCAAAAGCGACGTGCCGCTCGGCAGGTTGCTAAATAGTATACTTAGCCAAGCACGGCTACGACCTTACGGAATCCGAGGAAAATCGATGACAGAACAATCTGCGCGCGAAGCGAAACTTGAAGGTATCGACGTCAGCCGCCCGGAGCGATTTAAGAACGATACCTGGCAACCTTGGTTCGCGCGATTGCGCAAAGACGCGCCTGTGCATTACCTCGCCGACAGCATGAATGGTCCGTTTTGGTCGATTACCAGCCACGAGCTGATCAAAGAAGTCGATACCAATAATGCCGTGTTCTCATCGTCCTCGGATTTTGGCGGCATCGCCATCGCTGATCCGCCTGTCGCTGCAGAGGGCCAAATCCAGGGCGAAAGCTTCATCACTATGGATGAGCCGCAACACATGCCGCAACGAATGGCGGTTGCCCCCACCGTCGCACCCACGAATCTCGTCGAGCTAGAGCCACTAATTCGAGATCGCGCGATCGACATTCTAGAGAAGCTCCCTGTCGGCAATACGTTTAACTGGGTTCAAGAAGTCTCCGTTGAACTGACCGCCAGAATGCTGGCGACGCTCTTTGACTTTCCCTACGAACAGCGCCACAAACTGGTCTATTGGTCCGATTTGACCACCGCTGTGCCAGAAGTCACGGGCGATGACAGCATCGACATGCAAAAGCGGTACGACGAGCTAATGGAGGCTGCTGGTGCCTTCTATCAGCTATGGGCGGCCAAGGCCGGCGAGCCACCAAAATTCGATCTGATATCCATGCTGCAGCACAATGAAAAGACTGCGCGAATGAACGAAAACCCTGAACAATTTCTCGGCAATCTATTGTTGTTGATCGTTGGCGGCAACGATACCACCCGCAACAGCATCAGCGGCGGTGTCATGGCACTCAATCAGTACCCCGATGAGTACCAAAAGTTGCGCGACAACCCCGGGCTGATACCAAATATGGTCGCGGAGATCATCCGCTGGCAGACACCAGTGATCCACATGCGGCGCACAGCGTTGCAAGACTACGAACTGGGCGGCAAGCTAATTAAGAAAGGCGACAAGGTGGTGATGTGGTACCTATCAGGAAACCGCGACGAAACCGTATTCCAAGACCCAGACAAGCTCATCATCGATCGCCCCAATGCCAGGGCTCACGTGGCGTTCGGCTTCGGAGTGCACCGCTGCATGGGTAACCGCCTGGCCGAGCTTCAGCTACGGGTGTTGTGGGAAGAAATCATGAAACGCTTCAAAATGGTTGAAGTAGTCGGCGACGTTGAACGATTGCCCAATAATTTCATTCGGGGCATCAAAGATGTTCCGGTACGAGTGCATCCAGTCTGATGTACTCAACTGGTGTCGAATCGGCATAGCCGCGACTTAGGGAGAAACTGGTCATGACCAAATCGGCAGACGCACTGTCAGCTGCAGCGCTCGGATTCGATCCCGCGCAACTGGCGCAACGCTATCGGCAAGAGCGGGAAAAGCGTCTGCGTGATGATGCAGAGTCACAGTTCGTTGAAGTGACCAACGATTCACCATTCGCGAACGCTTACCTGGCCAACGATCCGTACAGTAAAACGCTCGAACGCAAGCCCATACAGGACGAGCGCGAGGTCATCATCATCGGCGGCGGCTGGGTCGGGATGATGACCGCAGCTCGGCTAATCCAAGCTGGCGTCACTGATGTGCGGATCGTAGAAAGTGGGGCCGATTTTGGCGGGACCTGGTACTGGAACCGCTACCCTGGCGCGCAATGCGACATCGAATCCTACAGCTACCTGCCACTGTTGGAGGAAACCGGCTACATGCCGAAATTGCGCTACTCGTACGCACCGGAAATTTACGAACACGCTCAGCGGATTGGCAAGCACTTTGGTCTCTACAAGGATGCGGTTTTCCAGACCTGGGTCACTGAGCTTCGCTGGGATGCCGATGCAGCCAGATGGGTAATTTCAACCAACCATGGCGACGAGATGCAGGCGCGCTACATCTGCCTGGGCACGGGACCAGCCAATCGTCCGAGATTGCCCGGTATTCCCGGTGTGCAGAGTTTCAAAGGTCACTCCTTTCACACCTGCCGCTGGGACTACGACTACACCGGCGGCGGACCGGAAGGGAATCTAGACGGGCTTGCCGACAAGACCGTAGCCATCATTGGCACTGGCGCAACGGCGATACAGTGTGTTCCTGCTCTGGGCGCAAGTGCTAAGCAGCTTCTCGTCTTCCAGCGCACGCCCTCCTCCGTTGATGCGCGCAACAACGCTGAGACCGACCCTGACTGGGCCGCTAGCCTCGAGCCAGGATGGCAGGCAGCGCGGCAGAAGCGCTTCGGCGAGGCCTTACTCGGCGGCGCGATCTCTCCTGAATTTCAGGATGAAGGCTGGACTCGCCTCGTGCGCAACTTGCATGCACTCAGGGATCAGGTGGGTGACCTTCCCCTGGAAGAGCTAGGTAAGATCAGCCAGCTGGCAGACTTCAAAACCATGGAACAAATTCGCACTCGGGTCGACCAGACTGTGAAAGACCCAGAAGTCGCAGACAAACTGAAGGCCTTTTACAACCAGTTCTGCAAACGACCCACCTTCAATGACCATTACCTCGACACCTTTAATCGGCCAAACGTCGAGCTGGTTGACGTCAGTGAATCCAAGGGCGTCGACCGAATTACCGAACGCGGCATCGTCGCAAACGGCAAAGAATACCAAGTCGACTGCATCATCTACGCCAGCGGCTTCGAGATCACCAGCAGCTATCAGCGGCGCATCGGCATCCCCATCTACGGCATAGACGGGGAATCGATCTATGACCATGGGAA
>JBPCXR010000185.1:0-4480 GCA_051027215.1 Pseudomonadales bacterium
GACAAACAGTGCGATTCCGGCGAGAACAATCCACCGGGCGATCTGGTAGTCGAATCCGTAGGCCACCGCACCTAGAACAGCAGCATAGGTGGCGAGCAATATCGCCACAAACAGCGTTAGCGCCATGCCGGGTTTAAAGACGGGTTTAAAGACGGGTTCAAAGCCGGAGCCTGCAACCGGCCGAGGCAGTGCACTATTGAGTCCCCTTTTGCCGCCACAGGCCCAATAAACGTGAATCGCTGCTGCAGCAAATAACCCGATTGCCGTTACGTACGCTGCAACTTCAAAAATTGCCAGGGGTAACAACTCTTCAGCATACAGCGCTGCAAACCCAGCGAGCAAAAAGAGCGGCCACCCTGGGTGACCGCGTAGCGCGATCAACATGACAACCCCGGGGATCAACGCCGCAATGCTCACCGTAACGACCGGAGCTGCGCCCAGGAAGGACAATCCAATCGCTAGCCAGGCCAGCGACGTCGCGTGCCAAGCAAAACGAACAATGGTATTCGCCATCGGCCTTGGCATTGCAAACCGAATCTGTCCGCAAAGAATCGGTCGAATGATACGAGCTTCTCCGAGCACGGAATGAGCCACGGCTAGCAGGATGAAGCAAATGGCGGTGACGGTTGCTGCAGACATCTGTTGCTCCATACGGTTGCGTATGGATCTCACTTTACCGTACGCTACCGTATGGAAGCAAGCCCATGAAACGACTAACGGCACAGGACTGGATCGACGAGGCATTTCGCGATTTCGCCTGTGGCGGCGTAGATAGGGTACGCGTAGAGCGTCTCGCCGCGTCTCTCGGAGTCACCAAGGGTAGCTTTTACTGGCACTTTAAGAATCGCCAGGAATTGTTAGACGCTATGCTCTCGCACTGGGAGGAAACGGGGACCAAACGGATCATCGAACGCGTAGATGCCGCGGTTCAAGACCCACGCGATCGAATAAAAACGCTGATTGAGTTCGCTATGGTGGTGTCGGAGACCGAGGCCGCGATCGACGCAAAGCTACGCGTCTGGGCAGCGACCGATGACAAGACCGCGGCCGTACTCGCCAGGGTAGACAAACGACGCGTGGGCTACGTGGTGCAGTTGTTTCGCGCAATCGGCGTTACGCAACCCAGACATCGCGCCACCGCGCTCTACCGCATGATGATCGGCGAGTACACTTGGCGTACTGCAGGCAACGCAAAAGCATCCCACGCGTTTATCCAAACAGCGGTCGCACTAATTCTCGCCCCTGATCGCTAATGAACGGATCTGGGCATCGCCTGCTTCCGAATCAATCCAGTTAACCTCATCTGTGGGATAGGCGAGATCCCGGCGACCGGTCCAGATATTCACCTTCAGTTGGCAGGCACCCAAGGCTAAACTATCAGGCAGGTTATTTGCTTCGCATCCTTCAAGTGCCACTTGACCGGTCGGCGTCTCCACCTTCAAGCTAGCCCCGCCCACCCCATAAAAGACTGACGGATGATTCAATCAGCGTTCGATCCGCATCAAATCACGATGGTCCATACGGGCGTCGACCGTGTGTCTGTTGAGAACATACTGGCAGCTACGCGGCTTTGGTTCGCCCACCCCGCGTTCGACCCTCAAGCCTCTGTCATTTGGAACTTTGATCAGACCCCTCTGGATGTCACGAATTCAGACATGAGGCAAATGTACTCAATCGTCCGCAGTTCAGTTCAAGCTAAACGCACCGGTGGAAAAACTGCCTGGGTGCATCAGTTCGGGCTAGTGAGAGCGATGATAGATATCGTGTATCAAGAGTTTGACTGGGGTAGCAATTGGAAGACCTTTCAGACCTTCGAAGAGGCTCGTGCGTGGTGCCGATAGCGAAGCACACCTGACGCGCTTGTAAGCGGTCTTGGATGCACGGTAACTGACTAGGAGAAAACTAGCTCAACACCGGATCTAAGCAAGCGATTGAGCTTTGCTTTGCGTTCGCCTGCGCGGGCTCGCAGCGAGAGACTGTGTAATACGCTTTGTGCAATCGCCGCGCGTGCAGACGTATCAAAATCAGGGGGTAGCTCACCTGACTTAACCGCTTGTTGGAAACGCTCTTCGATTTTGGCGTCTATGGTTTGGATGACCGCTAGCAGGTCAAACTGAATTTCTGGATGGCTCACGGCAGCTGAAACGGCCGTGCTCATCACCAGACAGCCTTTCGGTTGTGGACCCGACACATAGATTGCCAACGCTTGGCGAAAAAAATTCATGAGTGCTTTACGCACATCTGCATTGGCGTACAACGTCTGCCGCATAGCACCTTCCATGCGCGATCCAAATTGTGCCAAAGCGCGTCTATAGAGCGCCTCCTTATCGCCGAACGCCCCGTATATGCTTGGGCGATTCATACCCATGGCTTCGGCCAGGTCATCAAGTGACGTGGCACTAAAACCGTTAGCCCAGAATACGTTACCCGCTGCTTCCACAGCGGTGACCTCATCAAATTGTCTCGGCCTACCGCGAGCTCGCTTCACCATCTCTTGCTAATTTCCATAATTTCCCGAGGTTATGTACTTTTTCACACCGTATACATTGACTTTACTATTTTTATTCGAAATAGTACATAAAATACACTAGGACACCAAGCATGCCCAGGATCGACCAACCAAAGAGCGACATTCCCGGACAGTTGCAGGGCCTGCACCTTTTTCACTACGACGCTGCACCTTGCGCCCAGCGTGTTCGATTCGCGCTCGGCGAAAAAGGACTGGCGAGAGGCAGAGAAGAAAAGTTCGACTCAACAACACCTTCCGCTGTCGTGGGCGAGCCCGGAAAGTGGGTCAGCCGCTTGATTTCACTGCCAAAGAAAGACCACATGACCCCTGCTTACGCAGGAATTCATCCAAACATGGTGGTACCCGCGCTAGTCCATGACGGTACGCTCTATCTTGAGTCAATGGACATCATTGAGTATTTGGACGATGCGTTCGGTGGCGCTCGCCTAGTACCTGCCGATGGGGCACTTCGTATAGCCACCCTGGCGAGGGTAGAGCAAGCCAAAACTCTACATCGATCCATTCGTTTTGTGACCTTCCATTGGGGGCTCGGTCGACTGGCCATGCTGAATGCCAAAGAACGCCAGCACCTCAGCACGCTGGCAACACAAGGCAACGATGAAGAGCAACTTGTGTCTTTCTATGATCAATACAGCACTGGCACGATCCCGGACGCTACCTACTTCGATCATCTAGGCAAGCTCTACTCCGCGTTCACAGAACTCAACGCAGAACTCGAAGACAGGCGACAGTTTCTGATGTCGGATGACATTTCTATTGCGGATCCCTTCTGGTCGATGAAGATTCTCCGCCTGACCGAGTGTGGCTATCCTGTGGAAGAACATCATCCAGCGCTCTGGGCATGGTACCAGCGCATATATCAGCGCCCTTCGTTCCAAAACGAGGTAATGGGCAAGAACCGACTCACCAATCGAGTGTTTCGAGCCAAAGCACAGATTGAGAGTTTCTTCGGTAAAGGATTGAAACAAGCAGTCGAGGCCGTTGCAGCTTGAACGTTTCACGCCAAGGCTCAACGACCCAGCTGGTTGCCGATGCCGGCAGACCCTCAACAACAGCGTTGGTGGGCCGATTTCTCGGTGCTGAAGTACGCGGCAGGATTCGAGCCCTGTCTATACGATTGGGTATTCGAAAATTGTACGAAGCACTACCGGCTGATTGGGAAATTCCCGACAGCAAATTCGCACAACAGGCAGTGGCTGCTGCCCAGGAGCTGTGTCCCGACTTTATGATCAGGCACTGTTTCAGATCATATTGCTTCGGCGCGATTCTTGCCGCTAGAAACCAATTGAAGTTAGACCGTGAAACCTTTTTCATTGCCGCCATGCTTCATGATCTGGCACTGAGCGACAAACACGCAAACGACTCAGGTTCCTTCGAATGGGTTGGCGCCAAATTAGCCTACGATTTCTGTATTGAAGCTGAGCAACTCGAGCAACGAGCAACGACGATCCACAACGCTATCGCGCTTCACACATCTCTCGGTATCGCCCAACGCTACGAACCGGAGATCGCTATGTTGCACTTCGGGACTGCCATGGACCTTTTTGGCATGCGTGTCGATGAGATCCCTCCAGATATCTTGCAGCTATTGCTCAACGAATACCCAAGATCAGAGTTCAAAGCGCAGTTCTCACCATGTTTGGCTCACCAGGCGAGCTCAAAACCTGACAGTCATATCGCAGGGGCCGTTGGTGTCGGCATCATCGAGAGAATCAAAGAAGAACTCAGATATTGAACGTCAGCTTTTCGACCGCCGCGGACTGCATCAGGAGTCAAAGTCAATCTTTACCCTCTTCGATAAAGGGTGCGCCTGACAAGTCAGTACATATCCCTGTTGTACTTCTGCTTCTGACAGCGCATGGTTTAAATCCATTTCAACTTTTCCTTCAGTGACTTTGGCCTTGCAAGTCGCACAGACGCCACCTTTGCACGAAAACGGCAGATCCAGTC
>JBPCXR010000186.1:0-2946 GCA_051027215.1 Pseudomonadales bacterium
CCGCCGAGGAAGCCTAGCTGTGTATCGCTAAGGTTAAACGCGGCCTTAATCGGTTCAAACAGGATTGACAGAATCTGTCGATCTACGAAGCTGAATGCAGAGGCAAGGAATAGTAGAAAGACGACATAGTGTGGTCCGAATCGTCTAAGCTGACCAGAATTCCTAATGCGTTGTTTCACTAAGTCGATCGAATCAGATCGATGATGACGCTGGCAACCTGGTCGGGCGCGTTCTCCTGCACAAAATGGCCACCACCTTTGATGGTGGTGTGCGGTAGCCCTTTCGTCCCGGGTACACGGTTCAGGAATTCTTGTTCCGCACCCGCGCTGACCGGATCGTTGTCAGCAAACGCACAAAGAAATGGCTTCTCAAACGTCTCGAAAAACTTCCAGGCTTTTTCCTGCTGCCTAAGTGAGGGCGAAGTCGGCAGTGTTGGCACCTGGCTTGGCATCGCCCGTGGCCCCATCTTGAAACTGGGATCAGGAAAAGGCGCGTCATAGGCTCTGGCGAGCGGCGTTGGAAATGGTGAGTGCGCACCAAGACGATGTAGGAAAAACTTCAGTGCGCCGACCAAACCTGACTGCTCCTCCATAGTCATGCTCATCATGAAGCCGATGGGCATGTCCTCGTTTTCCCAGCAGAACTTCTGCCAATAAGCGAATTGAGTCGCGAAATGTCCACCATCCCCCATAGCACTGAGGGCCTTCTGCATGGCCATGAGGCTGGGCGTAGGTGCGTTTGCGCGAAAATCCTCCACCTTTCTGATGATATCGTCGGGCACGTCGGGGTTATGAGGTAGGCCGGTATTGGAGATGACTACGCGTGCAAATCGATCAGGGTGACTAGCGACCAGGCGTAACCCGATCAACCCGCCCCAGTCCTGGCCGAAGAAGGTGATGCCAGTAAAGTCGTTCGCCTCAAGCCAAGCACCCATCCAGGTCACCTGATGCTCATAACTGTAGTCTTCTCTTGCTGCGGGCTTGTCAGACTTGCCATAGCCCACCAGGTCCGGTGCAATCACGCGCATCCCAGCGTCGTTCAGGTACGGAATCATCTTTCGATATAGATAACTCCACACGGGCTGACCATGCATGCAGAGGACAATCGGACCATCAGCTGGCCCTTCGTCTATGTGATGGATGCGAATCTCATCGCCGTCTTCTGTTTGAATGGTGGTGTAGTGTGGTTCGAACGGATAGTCCTCGAGGTTCTCGAAACAGGCATCCGGGGTTCGTAGAATTCTCAATTCAATAGTTCCTCACAGCCGGTCCCGGTAAGAATGCTGTCAACGCAAGCCCGGTCTTCTTGGCTAAGCTTCCGGTATTCCTCATTTATCCACGCAAGGCAGCGACCCTGATAAGGGAAGGTCGGCTGCTCCCAACGTTTACCATCAATCGTTGTTTCCATGTGTTTGTCACCTGCCTGCAATGCTTTTGCATTGGCAATCAAAGCTGGCGCATACACGCGGCCAATTTCTGTCAGCAGTGGGCCGAGACTTTCTCGCGCATTGTCTACTGACATCCATCCCTCTTCCTCGCAGGGGTGCCCGCTCAAATCATCGACCACATCGGTCCATGCGTAGACACGTGGTGTCTCCTTTAAGCAAATGGCCATAGGTGTCGGGTCGAACTTAGCGAGCTGTGTCAGCTGCGCGTAGAGGCCAAAGTCCGCCGACGACGGACGAGCGCCGAGAATAAAGGGTTGACGAGAAATCAGTGCATCCATGATCTCAAGAAACCGCCGATAGCTGGCTTCGATGACTGGTGCGGTCACATCGTTTGAGCCGACCACGTATAGACGTGATATCTGTCTGTCAGCGACAAATGACGAGAACTTCTGATGCTGTTCTTTGTCCATCTGTAGACCGCGCCACAGCGGTAGAATGCTACCGGCTTTCTTGATGTCGGCATCGTAATACCAGCGGTAATGAAACATGGACTTGGTCAGCCATTCGTCGGCGTAGTCTTCAATCAGATAGTTGATGAAATCTAGGACGGGATTAGAAGGAACCGCCTCTCGTCCTGAAAACGCCTGCTCGAACCGTCGGATCAGCGGTGTTGAATCCACGACCGCCTCTATTTCGCCCTCATCATTTGGCAGATAAAAGGTGGGCAGCAGCTCAACCTTTGGTTTCGGCAACCCAAGATCGGCCGACTGGTCACTCAGCATGAATTCATAGCTGATACGGCGATAACGCAGGTATGCGAGCATCTTGCGCGTGTAAGGTGAGCCGGGCGCGCCCATGAAGCGCAGGGGTTGGGTTAGTGTCATTCCATTGTTCCTCGATACAGATTCAAACTGTTAGAGCGCGTGGCTGCGGTCCGGTGAGGTTTTTGCGTGCTCCGGTACCTTGCAGATGCGCTTCATTTTGACCTTGCCGTTGCCAGGGTATTCCCACGTGTACACGCCATCCTCGATGTAGCGTTTTACGACAGTAGGTCCGCCAAAAAGCTTCTGGTTCAGTTGATTGTCTTTCCACACCGCAGTTGCTTGGGACGTGCGCAGGCAAAAGAGATATGAACCGATCTGTCGCGGCGCAACGTCGTTCGACAGCATGTCGGGTGAATGATCATGGATAAGACCGTGAGCTGTGACGACAACACGGTCACCACACTGTTCAACACGCTCGACGTGATCCGGCATGTGTGGGGAAACACTCTGCCACAGACCGCGAATATCCTGTGCGCCTTCGGGCAGGGGTTCCGTGCAACCCTGCAGGATGGGTTTCGGGAAGACCGTGTAACCGCAGCCCGGGGTAAATGCTTGCGGGATGTCCTTTGACGTCAGGCCCGAGCCATCAAGTACCGGCAGGTCGCAGTAGTCCAGTTCCGTACCGTCGCCATCAAAGACCCAGGATGGTGTGGTATCGACTGGCCTGGGATAGAACCATGCCAGCAAAAACAGCAAGACAGGCAATGAGAGTAGAACGGCCAATACCTTCAGAAC
>JBPCXR010000187.1:0-3817 GCA_051027215.1 Pseudomonadales bacterium
TTTCACGAACACATATCCTGGATCGGCATCGCATTCGAGGTAAATGCCTGACGCACATCGCGGGCAGAAACGTCGATGCACATCCTTACCGGAGTCGCCGACTACGGTGTACACCCCCAGTTCTCCCTGAACCTCAAACGAGTTAGAGGAAACCATTAACTCCACAGAAAATGGACTGCCCGATGTGCGCTGACAATCGGTGCAGTGGCAAAAGAAAGTGAATTCCGGTGCAGCAGTAAACGAGTACTGGATGCTTCCACAGTGACAACTTCCTTCATATTTGGTCGGCATTGGTGTCTCCCCCGGAGTTCAACCTATTCAAACTAACGTATTGGAGTGCTTCGCCTCGAAAATGGCAAATGAATTCCTCGGGTCGAAGGTGAGCCTTCGCGGCGCCTCCATGAATATCGGCTCAGCCCCTCGATATCGCAGTAGATCACGATCTCCCTGCGATTTTCTCCATAGCCGACGTTCCCGGGTGATCCAAACATGGCTCTGAGCGGCCAGGACCGGACACTCAATCAATAGTAGGCCCTACTACTTATTAACCTCCCCGTAGATCGTTTGCATTCTTCGATGACGGTGTCGGAATACAGCGCGATATATCGGGAGCAATAGCAAATGCAGAAACGGGATTCTAGTTACGACAGTCACAGAATCCAGGACCGCGCATCCTCCCGGGCTTAGACGGGTTATCCGCTCGTGTATCCAGACCTTGTTCAGCCAAGACGATGAACGCTCCCGAATACCCCGTGCCGGATCCACCCATTGCAGCTGGAAACTGTGGACATCTACAGGGATGATTCCGAAAAGCAAAATAACGCTACGAAACAGGGTCTTACCTATAGGCCACTCTTCGATTGTGCGAGCCTTCCACGCCGTAGGCGCGGTCATTCGCACCAGCGGAGTTAGTTCTGCATTCACAAGTGTCAGCGACATCGAGCTCCAAAACTCTTCGGGTGTTGTCGACAGGGTCGAGCAGACCGAGAACTTGTTCACGTCAGGACTCCATAGATGCCAAATTGAAAAAGTTGCTATCTAAGCTTGCGACTCTAGAGGACAAGCCGTAACGGGTCGATTCCAATTGGTTCCGCCACACCCGCCAGGGTCTGCTAACCCCCTCGACTTGAATCAGTTAA
Organism: Pseudomonadales bacterium; assembly: GCA_051027215.1. Taxonomy (GTDB): domain Bacteria; phylum Pseudomonadota; class Gammaproteobacteria; order Pseudomonadales; family Azotimanducaceae; genus CALHVX01. The sequence goes on from JBPCXR010000187.1 coordinate 1,140, forward strand.
CGATTTACTACTGGGTTTCCGGTTAGCCGACGTTCGCGAGCCGGTCTCGACAGGCGCTAGACGGCCAATAGCGCCCCTTTAGGTGGTCAAGGATTAGCGGATACGCGGGACTAGTAGCTGGATCTAGTAGCCGAGGGAGACAATGCCACGTCCACGCACGGCTCACGATTAACGCTCTTCTAGGCGTACGAATTCCCGAGGTGGAAACCCCATGAGCAAGCGCGCAACAAACGGCAGGCCGTTGTCTTCCAATACACGGTCGTGTTCGGCTCCGTCCACGGGTAAAGCTGTGTAGTTGCCGCTTTGTGCGGCGTGCGCACCGCCAAATTCGATGTGCACTTCTGGATTTTGCTTCACCTGACGGAACCATGCTCGGGGCCAATGGTTTGCAGCAAGATACAATTTGTCCTGGCTTTCGAACAGCGACAGTACACGTTGTGTTTCGCCGCCGTCGTCTTCGGTAAGAGTAATGACCAGGTTTTCCTCGCCGCGGGGTTGGGAATAACCGAGCCATGATTCGAACGCCACTACCAGGACGACATACAGGCCTACGACGGCGAGAACAATTTTTATTGGCAGTTTCAATGTGCTGATACCCCAGATTGCGCGTTGATGTCGGTCAGCATATGGCTTTCGCTCCCCGATTCAAGCCCACCCACAGGGACCGAGACTGCGCGGTCAGCCGGATCAACTAGGTATCGCCAGCCGCTGCTTAGCGCCAGGAAGCAGCCCTCTCAGGCCCAGCACGGAAGGCGCGCTTTCGGCCAATAGCAGGCATCGAGAGACTCGCTGTACATTGAAATAGTGACTGCTCCCTAATACGTCTTGGAGCGTATGTTCTCGACTATTTCGACGAAGTCCGCGGTATAGAGATGCAGCCCTTCGCTTTTCCACCAGTTAAGTCCTGCGTCAGTGTTGAGCAGCGAATGAACATATGGTCCGGTAGTCATCTCGACGGAGTCCAGGCTTTCACTGGCGAAGCCAAGCTCATGTCGATGTTGGAAGTACATGTTCTCGAGCCATGCGAGGAAAGTATTTACAAATGCCCCGAATTGGACCGCTTCGACCTGATTTAGCTCTATCCCTTCGAGTGCTTTTTTGTATATGCCTGCAAGTTCTGTGTTTTGAGATAAAGGAGCGAACACCTGGATGTAGAGGCTGTTAATAGAGTGAACAGAACCCGCCTGTGCGTAATCGTTAGCTCGATCCAAAGACGCGGAATTCTGACGTATCTGTTTGGCTAAGTAGAACAGCGTAACAACTACGGCGAACGCACCTACCCACTCACCCGTAGAACCTACTATTTCCCAGTTCATCTATGGCTTCCTTCTTTTTCGGAGGAGTATCGGACTGAAAACGAATGTCAGAAAAGGGTCGACAGAAGCCGGTCATGGATCCATTCTGAACGACGGCATTCCCAATAGACTATATTTGAATCACGCGCCTCTACTTCCGGGTTCGGCCAGAAGCACTCATGCATGATCATGACAGACCGCAGCGATCTTGTGCCCATCTAAATCTCGCATGTTACACGCGTTTGATCCATTACCCACCGACGCTGCTTGGCCATTCAGCGGCCTATTGATCCAGAATGGATCAATACCTTCTTTGCTGCCTGGTCCATAACCGACCACAACGTCGCCTTGCCAGCGTTTCTCAATGTCGAGAGTGATCAGAACACGGTCGTAAAAATCCACGGCTCGCGTGACATCGTTGACCCCGACTGTGACGTGGCTGATAACTCGTTTGGTCATGGCTAACGACTATCAACCAACTAAGACAGCGCAGCACCTGCCAGCTCCATCTCAGCCGAAAGCCCCATTGGATGTAATGCGAGCGCCTCATTGATCCAACGCATCTCATCGTCATTCAGGGATGATTGATTTTTCAGCCCATTCTTACGCGCCATAACTGTACCGAGCTGTGAGTCTTCTGACATGACTGCCAACGCACTATTGATTTCCTTGTGGTCAAGCTCAAGATAACTAAAGAGCTTCTTCAAGGCGGTGTCTGGTTGATTAATCAAATCATCATACCGAACCGTCAGTGCCGACATGCCGTCTTCCAAAGCGAGGAGGTAGGACTCCATAGATGTCATCCACAAAGAGAGCGAGGCGATAACCTGTGGTACTCGATCCAGTGAACTCAGATTCATCCATCGGCGAATCGTCTCTTGCGTCTGTTTTGTTGATAAGAAAGTAGACGAAACCTCTTCAAGCTCGAAATCGCTTCCCCAAGTCTCCCAATTGGATGCCTGGTTCTTCCAAGACGCACCCACGGCAAATGCATCCCTGTAGATCATAATGGTCTTGGCGTCGGGTCGGAGCTCGTGCAGCAATGACAGCAGTGGCATCTCAGACGCTCTGAGCTTGAGGACAACCGTTTGACCCGCCCAAGGGGCCGTAAGCAGTCGAATACTCCAACTCAGCATCTCCTCGGCTTCACTGTGGGTGCAGGTCCGCTCAACAATATCGCGAAAATAGCGCACATACAGCGCAGGATTCGGCTCTCCGAGTGAAACCACCCCGTTGACCTGATTGAGCATATGCTGCAACAAAGTCGAGCCTGAGCGAGCGGGATTAGCGATGACAATCAACGGCGAGGGGTCGGGCAGTATTGGAAGAATCCCTTTGATCTCATCGAAGCTCAGCACGACAAGCTTTTTCGCGTGCTCAAAT
>JBPCXR010000188.1:0-53970 GCA_051027215.1 Pseudomonadales bacterium
CCCATGTACGACCCATTGATCCAAGGCCTCTCTGGCTGGGCTGGTATGCAAACAACCGATGGTGAACCCAAATTGGTCCGCGCTATGGTGGCAGACAAAATTGGTGCTTACACCAACGCGCAAGCAATCATGGCGGCGGTGATTCAGCGTGAACGAACTGGGCACGGCAGTTTGGTTCAATCCAATATGCTCGAGTCGAATCTCGCCTTTGTGTGGAGCGATGTGATGATGGATTGCACGTTGCTGGATGACGATGTGCAGCATCTACCGAACCTTCTTACCGCTTATCGATTGTACAAGTGCGCTGATGGTTTGGTCGCGATCGCCCCGGGAACCGACCAGCATTGGCAAGCCATGTGTGACGTTCTACAGCCTGATGTCTACGATGATCAGCGTTATCACACCTCTGCCGGCCGGGGCGAGCATAATCAAGCGTGGATGGACACTATTGAGCGCATGGTTGATTCCTACCCAGTAGCTACCGTGGTTGAGCGTCTTCACGAGGCTGAGGTGCCTGTTGCTCCCGTCATGAATCCACACGACGTCCATACCGATCCTCACATTCGGGCGACCGCTATGCTAGTTGAGTCCAACCATCCCATTGTTGGCAAGGTCCGCCATCCACGTCCAGCAGCGCACAATCTCGGCATAGAGCTCGAACTGAGCCCAGCTCCCAAGCAAGGGGAACACACCAAAGAAATACTCAAAGAGATCGGCCTCAATGATTCACAGATTGCGGAGCTAGTCGATCTCGGCCAAGTGAGAACCTCACAATGAAGATCGGTGTAACCCTGTTTGCGACGGATCGGTTGGCCTCACCAGCTAGAATCGCACAGGAAGTAGAAGCCCGTGGGCTGGAATCACTGTTCCTACCAGAGCACAGCCATGTCCCCACCAGCCGTCGAACGATTTGGCCCGGCTCACGACCCGGACGTAACGATCCGCTACCTGACTACTACGCACATCTATTACCACCAGAACATTGCTAAAGCCATTGGTAGCGATCGGCTAATTCCCCTTGTTGAGGTCAACGAGAAGATCAAACAAGCGTCTGACGCGTAACCGGCTAATGGTCAGAGATATCGCGTAAGCGGGTTTGGTATCGATTAGGTCGCATCAGAAGAACAGCATCCATAAACTGGTAACGCGCGAGGGGCAAGGTATTTCTGCTATCGGTGTACCTAAGCTTGGGGACTAAACCTCACCGGCATCTTCATCACAGCATTAAACCAAATGCTCTTAAGCATCTCCTTCTCGCCATCGATTCGAATATCGGGTATGCGTGTATAGATCTCGGTGAGCAATGCCTTGAGTTGGTAGCGTGCCAAGCGCGCACCCAAACAGACATGCGGGCCAGTGCCGAAAGCTAGGTGCTTGGAGGCATTGGCACGCTGGATATCAAACTTGTGCGGATTTGGAAAGACCTCTGGATCGCGATTGGCCGCAGGATAAGAAAGGTAAATCTTGTCTCCTTTCTTAATCGGGTAGCCGTTGATTTCCGTGTTTTGTGTTGCCGTTCGCCGGAACTTTACCACCGGTGGTGAATATCTAAGCACCTCCTCGATCGCATTCGGTAGGTGCGCCTCAAGATCGCTCATCAATATCTCGAACTGGTCAGGGAACTCATTCATCAGACGGATGAAGTGTACCGCCGTACTCCGTGTCGTTTCGTGACCGGCGATCGCCAAGGTGACGAAAAACATGTTGATCGTCATCTCATCAAGCTTCTCACCTTCCACTTCGCCGTGAATTAGGCGACTGAACATCGAATCGTCTGGTTGCTCACGCTTCTGGTTAGCAATTTCCGCGCCCATGGCTAAGAGCTGAAATTGACCTGTTAGCGAAGGATCTCTGCTCGGATTTTCTGTATCTGCCGTTGCGTTACCAAGTTTGAAGACTTGTTGATGCAATTCTTCTGGAATACCCATGAGTGTACAGAACGTATAGACGGGCAGCTTTGACGCCACATCGAACACCAATTCACAGTGCCCGCTAGGTGCCACTGCATCGACAATTTCCTTCGCTACGCGATCAACTTCAGGAAAAAACGCGCTCAATTCCTTATGGCCAAATACAGGCACCACCAATCGTTTGACCGAGGCGTGATCTGCGGGTTTCATACCCATGATGTTGGCTTGCTGCATCGCCAATTGGTCGCCCTCAAAGTCCCAAATCACGGGACCCCCATCGTGTGACGAAAACAGCTCTTGGTTGCGCGACACCTGATAAACATCTTGGTGACGCGTCAACACCCAGAACCCCTTTTTGACACCTGAATTTGGTGGTGGCGGCTGGTACGCTTCGGTCGGAGGATTCCAGTGAACAGGGTCATTCAACCGCCAGCGGTCGAACAGCTCGTGAGGCGGGCCACCGAGATCGGGAATCAGGTTAGCGTCTAAAAGATTGGTATTTGCGTCAACTTCCGTCATCTCATTCCTCTACCTATTACCATCGACTATTCAGGCGCACCTGAGCCATCTATTCAGTCGCGCAACCGCGACAACAACACGCGCACATCATATTTCTCGTCACCTTCCTGCCTTGGCGTGTACTTAGAGAACGCCTGCGAAACTTCTCGGTAGCGCTGATCGATGTGTACTTGGTTGTAGCCGTGGGAAACCACATAGAACTCACCCGCCTTGATCTGTTTTAAGGCGATCTCCGCAAACTCATCGGGCGGCATACCGAGATTCCTCAGCCCTTCCGGAATAAGTTCCGAACCAACGAAGCCCGGCGTGATCATGCCAACCGCAATGTAGTCGGGCATCTCCTCCCTTAGCGAATCCGTCAGGCCATAAACCGCATGCTTGGTCGCTACATAAGCGGCGGATTGAACGACCGCAACAAAATAGGAATTTTCGGATCCGGTGTTGTAGATGGCCGCAGGCTGACCCTGGCCGATCAGTCTCTGTCCAAAAATCTTGCATCCATGCCACACACCGAAGAAGTTCACATCGAACACACGGTGCAGTTCATCAAGAGGCGTATCAATCACCGTCGAACGCTCCTGTGTAACTCCGGCGTTGTTCACAACCAGGCCTACTGCGCCAAACGCAGCAAAAGCGAAGTCAGCGAATGCTTCCATCTGCTCCGGCTGCGTCACATCACAAGGGCAGGACTTCGCTTGAATTCCCAGTTTAGTTAGCTCGGCGACTGCTTCGAGCAACCTGCCTTCTCTAGGCTCGCCGATGACAATATTCGCGCCTTCTTTGCCACAGGCTTTCGCCAGCGCAAAACCGATGCCAGTGGCACCTCCCGTAATCACGACTGTTCTGTTTTTCAATGCCAACATTTTGGTCTCCTATTCCGAGTGGGCAGCAGCCTCACTCCTCCGCAAGACGCGAGGGCGCAATGAGTTTTCGCAGTTCGACGATAATCTCCTGCTGATTCATACCGTGAGTCAGTTGACCCGAAAGCGTTAGCGCACTCAGGCCGTGAAGCGATATCCAAGCCACGTGAGCCAGTTTTTCGGGGTCTGCGCTGATCTCACCGTTAGCGGCCATGTCGTAGAAGGGTTGCGAGCAGATCTGCCACGCTCTGTCTTCTGCCGCTCGCGTTTCGGAGGACACGTAAGCCTGACGAAACCCAAACATGATCTCGAACGCCGCAGGTTGCGATGCCGCAAACGCCAAATATCGGTCGAAAGGCGGAACCCGCTCAGCCGCAGGATCAGCACCACCCATAAACGCGCCAAACCGATCAAAGGCATGAGCCCGAACCATATCGATCAGCCGGTCCTTATCGCCAAAGTAGCGGTAGGGTTTGGCGTAGCTGCACCCCATCCGCTTACCGAGTTCCCGCAGGGTCAGGCTGTTAACACCTGACTCAGTAATGATCTGCAATGCTGCGCGGCAGGCCTCTTCGCGAAAGGAGTCGATTTCTTTGTCTGTGAGCTGTGGTCTTGCCATAAAAAGCTAATATAATTAACTTTGTTTATTTAACATTGTTTAGTTTTACGTTAAGCTTCCCAGAAGTCAACCATTCAATCGCCAGCAGTGCCGAAAGTGAGCTTGCGACTACCGGAGAGCGCCCTATGAATTTTGGATTGCACTTTCCCCAAGCCGAAATCCCTCACGATTTCGTCGTCATTCGGGATTACTTGCAAAAGTGCGAAGCACTTGGGTACAGCCACATCAACGTGCCGGATCACGTCATCCAGACGCGGACTCCTGTCGCCGACTTTCCCATGGCCGCCAATTACACCACCGAGTTCCCGCACCATGAACCCATGACCCTTCTCGCGTTTGCTGCGGGGATCACCGAATCGATTACGCTCAAATCCGCCATTCTGATTTTGCCCCAGCGACAGGCTGTTCTGGTGGCGAAACAAGCTGCCGAAATAGACGTGCTCAGCGGTGGCCGCTTGCAACTGGGAGTGGGCATTGGTTGGAACAACCCTGAATTCGATGCGTTAAATGTCAGCTTTAACAATCGTGCACAGAGAATGGAGGAGCAGATCGAAGTCTTGCGTAGGCTTTGGGTAGAGGACCATGTGACCTTCGATGGCGCATGGCACCACATCCATGATGCCGGTCTCGCGCCAATGCCCGTTCAGCGGCCTATTCCTATTTGGATTGGTGCGTTCCAACCAGTCGCCATTGCGCGCGCTGCGCGCATCGCCGACGGCTGGCAAGCAATGCTACCCGCACCCAGCGAACACGCGACGAGTGTCTTCGATGACTTCAAAGCACAGGTCAAAAGGGCCGGTCGAGATCCTGCAAGCGTAGGCATAGAAGCGACCATCTTTGCCTCTGAAATTGATGAAGAAGCCTGGGCAAGCCAGATTCGGGGTTGGATCGAGTCAGGGGCAACGCAGATCGTTTTTCGACCACAAGCGGTTTTTGACCAGATCCAGCAGATGGTCGATGTGTTCACCGGTGTGATGAAAGACTTCCGCTAGGTAGTTAGAAAACGAGGAGATCCGCATGTCTGTTTCAGTACCCGTTTGCATTATCGGCTGTGGCCCCATCGGCCTAACTGGGGCGTTGCTGCTTTCTCGCTTCGGCATAAAGACGCTACTCATCGAGCGACGCGGGGAGCTCAATACGCACCCACGTTCTCGGTTTGTTGATACCAATACGATGGAGTTGTTCCGCGAACTCGGTATCGAAAAAGAAGTAGAGCAGACAGGTTTGGGCCCAGATTGGACAGAATACAATCGCTGGTGCGATGCACTCACGAAGAACGAGTACGCGCGCATTCCAAGCCCAACCTTTCACAGCATCCCGCGGGACACGAGCCCCTGTGTTCCAGTGATGACGGCACAAGACTGTGTAGAACGCGAGTTGCTCAAGTTGGTTTCGACCGATTCGAACATCGATCCTCGCTTCCACACGGATGCCTCGCAACTAAGACAGGACGGCGCGGCCACGTATCTGCTATTGCGTAACACCGAGACCGGAGCCCAAGAGGAAGTGGTTGCGCAATACACTATTGGCGCAGACGGTCCAAGTAGCACGACCCGTGCTGTCATTGGCGCCAAACTCGACGCAGATCCCCGCCCTATCAACTCACAAGACGTGATCTTCGATGCCGATCTCTCCAAATACGTTGAGGGACGCAAAGGCGCCTTGCTATACAACACTCCTTCGCCAATGGCTGGTGCCGTTTTTCAGCCGCTGGACGGCAAGCGCCGCTGGCGCTGTCAAGTAGTGGTGCCCGAGCCCGAACTTATTCCAGAGGAAGCGATCAGGCAACGAATTCTCGAGGCGCTGGGTACGCAGGACGACGTACCTTTGACGATCCAGAGTATGCGGTTGTGGCAACCCACACCAGGTTGCACAACGCACTTCTCACAAGGTCGTATCTTCCTTGCGGGAGACGCAGCGCATATCTCAATCCCTACTGGGGGCATGGGTAACAACACCGGGTTCTCAGGTATTCGAAATCTCGCATGGAAACTCGCGTTTGTTATCCGCGGTATCTCCGAGCCGGATATTTTGGAAACCTACAACTTCGAACACCACCCACTGGCACTTGAACGGATCGACGTCGGCACCAAGATTTTCGATGCAATGGGTCCGATGATGATGAGACAGATGCTGGGTGAAGACATTAGCGAGCAGGTAGAGGCAACAAAAATCTACGGCAACTACGATGGCACGCTAATGGGTTTCGAGCTGAACTCGAGCCTCCTCGCCCTAGAGTCCGAAGAGGCACCAGTGCTCAACGATCCGATTAAGGACTTCGTACCGCTGGTCAGATCAGGGCGGCGCGCGCCACACGCGTGGGTTGACCACGACCACACTACGTCAGTACTAGATTACTTCGGCCGAGGCTACACAATGCTACTGGGCGCTCGTGTGGACAACAAGTCCTATGCCCAAGAGATTGATAGGCTCGCAGAGCGAGGTTTTCCCATTCTGCTGCAGCGTCTGACTGATCTACCGGACGCTGCGCCTTATGCAAACGATGGGGTGGTGCTGGTGCGGCCGGATGGCATCATTGCGGATCATTGGAGAAACGGCGACGTTACTGATGCTGACATCGAAAAACGCTTGGGCGAGATATTGCCGTTGTTAAAAAGCAAAGGTTCCGCGTAACGTTGCAGTTCAGACACTGAGAAGCACATGAAACCGGGATAGGGCTCATAGCAGCCAACGTATTTCGTATTAGCCGCTCGACAACTTGGACTGAATGCCATTTGGACTCGTTCGAACATACGATGGCGCAGTGAAACCATTACATTACGTTCATCCAGCGCATTGAATGAAGATTCATATTTTCTATGGACTGTCAGCGACGCCTCATTCAGAGAGTTAGGTTAACGCTAGTTCGCCATGAACGCCTCAAACTCTGATTGATATTTGGGATCCCATCGCGACAGCGCAGAGCGGTTCTTAAGCAGGTCGTCAACGTTCCACTGGATGCGTTTTTCGTCCAACTCCCTCGGTGTGTCGTTGTCTGGGCAGAGTATGTAGAACTCATCGCGCTCAAGGCTCGCCAGCATATAGTCGACCGTCTGTTTTGGCGTCCAAGCACCTGCTGGTTTTTCTGGCACGAACCGCGCAATCATGCCCGTATAGGTAAAGCCCGGTATCAAAAGGTGCGCGGTAACTCGGCAATGATCTTCCTGTCGAAGTGCGTGGGCAACGCTTTCTGTGTACGCCTTAACTCCCGCCTTAGACATATTGTATGCATAGTTCCCCGGGGGATTGGTTATTCCTTGTTTCGAACCCGTATTGATGACAGCGCATCTCTCTTCAGACGCCAGCATGCCTGGAATGAACGCATGACAACCATGAACAATGCCCCACAGGTTAATATCGACCTGCTTAGTCCATTGGGCGAGATCTTCCCAAGGTGATGCTGTTCTGACACCAGCCCCCGCATTATTCATGAGGCAGTGAGTAGCACCCAACTTCTCAGCTGCAACCAGTTGAAGTTGTTGTACCCCTTCAAAGCTGGACACGTCACAAACGTGCGTGAGCAACGTAGGGCCCTTTTCTCCAAAGGAGTCAACCAACTCCTGCTGTGCGGCTGCCAGCGCTGCTTCATCGATATCTGATATTAGCACCCGCATATCCGCTGCGAGAAAACGTGAAGCCGCAGCCAACCCAATACCGCTAGCTCCACCAGTGATAACCACGTTGTTTCCGGGCTTCATCCACTCAATCATCTTCTCTCGCTCCAGTGCATCAATTTTTCGATTCGGTCAGTATGCGTCGCACTCATGCCCCAACCCCAGTCTGTTTCAAGAACATCGGTAGGCGATGCCCGGCCAGTCTCTTGAGCTAACCACGAATCGGCCGCGCCAGAGCATTAACTTTCCGAACATCCCGCCGGACATCCGCTCACACTGTAGCTTTAAAGTAGATCACCACACAGCGACGATCGCGAGCGCATCCGTGTTCGACTTGGAGGATTCGAAGGCGCCCTCGACGTAGATATCACCGAATACGTCTGGATACCTTCCATGGCGAGTTGGTACGAAATCGAAGACAGCATCCCCCAGTTTAAGGAACGCTACTCTACCCTGTCGCAGTCGCTAAACATCTGATTGGCTGCGCGTCCTAAGGCCACAAGCCGACATGTTAGCTGGCAATCAGTGCATTGATAACAGCTTTCAGCCGCTTTCGAAAATTGGCTGAATCTAGTTCATGTCTAGACAAGCGGTCCAGTTCGTACCCTCTCATTCGGTTAAGAATCGTTTGAGCGGAGTCTTGTGGACTAGAGGTGCTAACGGTTTGCAGTGCTTTTGATATCTCATTGACGATCATGTCATCCCAGCGATGCAACGCTGCCTCTAACTGATCAATCCGCCTGAAATGGCTTCAGGCAAACATCAAATGTAAGGTTGGCGGTTTTCAGTTCCCTAGCGGCTACATTAGCCGCATTGGACCTAGCAATCGTTATATTCCTGCCGCCCCTCTACGCCGAACTTGGGCTGAGCCTCACCATGGTAGGCACTGTCTTCATGCTCACGCGGTGCTTCGACGTGGGTACCAACCCGATCTGCGGAGTTCTTGGCGATCGCATCAATACTCGCTGGGGACGACGTCGCCGGTTCTCCTAGTCTCGGTACACTTTTTCTTCGTCGGTGTAGCCCTGATTCCCTTGGCTGACACCAAGGGAACCCAGTTTAAACCTGCGCATCGAACCCCCATAGAGACCGTGATGCATAGTGACCGCTGGTAGCATTGCTGTCCCTGCGCTTAGTCCAGGTCGATGATGAACAAGCAATTCAGGTTGGCGGTGCCATCTCCGAAGTCCCTGGCCGCCCCGGACAAACGAACCCGCCCAGTTGCATTGGCAAAGCGACCGGTGCCAGAGAGAATGTTGTTCGTGCCTGGTGCTGGAAAATAGCCAGTTACTGCACCGACCGCTGGGTCCACGTCAGGATTGGTCGCCGGATCCCATTGCACTGGCAGCACAGAAATTTTGCCGCGCGCTACGATTGAGCCGCTTGGGAAGTTCAGCGTGGTGGTCGCGTAGGTCATCCCAGTGGGGGTCGCCGAGAGGCACTCTTGCGCAGTGCCGATCACCTTGTTGGTTTTTGCATCGACAAGCGCGCCATCAAAACAAAATCCATCGTCATCGAGCCCGTCGCCGTCGATGTCCGGAACGCTACCCGGCATTCCTACAGCGGGCTGCGCTTCTAAGATGACCACTAATCGCGGATCTGCGCGCCCAGGCGCCGCGAACGCGGTCGCGCTAGCTAGCGCCGCAATGAGCAAGGTGATTTGTGAGTGTTTCGGTAGAGTGCGGTGACCCATGAGTCCCTCCGATAGTTGGCATGGAGAGGAGACGCTAGTGGTTACCGCCCAGAAATACTTTCGCAATGTCTGCTCGTTTTCTGTGCGAAACATGTTCAGCCAAAAATCAATGAGTTAGGTGCTATCTGCGGCATGGAAAGTCAAGGTATGCTACTTTTTCGGACAACCTTCATAGCTGAGTCGACGCAAAACACTTGGCCGCAAGCTACCAGTTCGGTGATTGGACCGTACTGCCAGAAGCAAATCAGCTCTGTCGCGGTGGGCGATCTGTTCGTCTTCAAAACAAGGAAATGGAAGTTCTGTGTTGTTTGCTTGAGCGTGCCGGCAAGGTCGTTTCGTTGGGCACACTACTTGAGGTCGCCTGGGGCAGACAGGTGGTTGAACCCAACGTTGTTCACCGAGCGCTCTCACGTATTCGTCGTGCCTTGCAGGACGATCCGCGGCAACCTGAGTACATTGAGACGATCCCCAAACGCGGCTATCGCACCGTGGCGGTGGTTACAAAGAAGTATATCGCAGGGGTGGACGAGCAATTTGAGCAAACTGTTGGGGAACGACAGAAAGTCGGTGTCACTGATGAAACGCTGGGCGAGCATGGAGCGACCGCAGCGACGATACCGGCGCGGAATAGGGCTTCACACTTCATCGTGGCCTGCTCGCTTATTGCTTTGTTGGTCTTATCTGCGGACGGTTTGAACTCCGTTGATCGGGCCGAGAGCCTTAGATCAAAGTCCGAGCTCACCATTGAAGTGCATCCATTCCAAAACTTGAGTCCTCTGGCTGAGCACGAGTACTACGCCTCGGGATTCTACGAAGAACTGGTCAATCGACTATCAAAGCTGCAGGGCGTTGCCGTTGTGCTTGGGAAACCCGATGCGCATCTTCGCTTGGATTCTGATCATCAAGCCTTTGCGCAAAGTAGCGCAGACAAGGGTCTCAGAGGCAGCTTGCGATACGATAGTGACCGAGACTGGGTCAGTGTGACTGTTCGGATTGTGGATTTGCGAACGAGCCGTGTAGATTGGTCCGAGCGCTATGAGCAGCGCGCATCTAACTTGGCCGGGTTGCAGGGCGCCATCGCTCAGCAAGTCGCGTCTCGTCTCCAGACTGGCAATGCACCAATTCACTCAGCAGCTATTGCTGCAGTCTCCACTCATAACGCAGATGCGTACGCCCTGTACCTAAAAGTGTTAGCGGACCTACGATCGCTGCAGTTTCGGTCGGCCCATGTGGATCTGGATCGAGCAATTGCGCTAGATCCGGGATTTACTCTCGCGGTTGCGCAGAAAGCCCACCTGTACAGCCTAGCCGCGACCAGTGGTTTCGGCAGCAGTGAACCGATGTCTGCGAAGTTGGCAAAGCGGTATCTCGAAGAAGCGAAACGTTATGCTCACAGAGCGCTTGCCGCCGATGTAGCGCAGCCTTTAGCGATCCTTGCACTGGCCCGCGTGCGTTTCGCCGAACGCCGCTGGATAGATGCGTTCGCACACGCAGAGGAGGCTCATGCGCTAGCACCTAACGATACGTCTACGCAATTTTTTTACGCCATGAATCTAATGTATCGGCAGCACAGTAAGGAGGCGATTCTGATGTTTCAGAAGGTCATCCTGGCTGAGCCATGGAATCCTAGTTTGCCGCTGTTCGCAGGTGGGCGAGCGATTATGGCGGGTGAGCACGCGATGGCACGGCGATGGTTATCGCTCGCAGCAGAGCGCAGTCGCGGAGAACTAGCGCACTACGCCTACGCGATGCTGGTGCAGAACGCGATGTACGCAGGGTTACAGCAAGAGGCCCGCTCCCTTCTGCAGCGCGTTGAACTCCTGTTTCCAGATGAAAGCAGCGGGCCAGTCGCTACGGCGATTTTACTCGATGCGTATACGCAGATGGGCATTCGTGAAGCGCAACAGCGCTATCGATTGAAACTCGAGCAACAGCTTGCCGCGCGAGTAGGGGATGCGGGTTCTGAGTTGGCGTTGCGACTTTCACTGCGTGACTCCGAGACCGCGATGTGGGCGTTCAATCGGGTTTTGGAGTTCGGCTTTCCGGCCATCGACGCGGCAGATCTTAACTTTCATTCGGATTCCTCAAAATTCGAAACCATTCGTGCCCATCCTGACTTTGCGCTGCTAAAGGCCCGGGCGGCGAAGCCACGTCAGGTGCTGGACAAATTGGCTCACTGGAATCCCAATACCCAATATACGCGTGCAGAGCAACTGTCGGATCCAATTCATCAATGAGCGAAGTCTCTCAGATACCGCGAGCAGCCCCCGGCAGAGTCAAAAAAACCTACTTCGCCAGCGCGCGGCCTAAATAGCGAGAATCGACGCGCAGTCCACCATGTCTGACGAAGCGGATCAAAATTTTAAACAAATTATCGCGCAAACGAGCCCGCCTATTGAGGAGCTGCCCCATTGGGGCCGGCGCGTGGAGTTCACGGATTTTCTGGTCGAACTGGTACCCGGCGGGAAGCGTCACTTCAATGTCCGCTTGAAAGACGTATTCGCAAGCATCAACTTTGCACCAGCAGAAGGCACGAGCTCCCTAGCAGGAGACCGATTGAGACGATACGACAGGCGACCATTCGAATACATCCTTGCACCGCCCTTGTTTCCCTTGAAGGGAGAAACCGAGTCTGCGCCGGAAGTGCTGGCTTTCGTCATCGAACTCAACAATATGCGAAACATGATCGCAGGTGCCTTGGGCGTGGACGCCGACGCAATGCGCCCTGAAGTCGTGCTGGGTAAACCGGCACCATTTACAACCGCATTGGCGAAGAAAATCAGAGGGCAGCTCTCGAACCCCGATCCGGCGCGGCAATACCTTGAAGCCTTATGTCGAACGCTCATCGTCGAGATGTTCCGGCCGACCGTCGAACGCCGAAAGAAGACGCGCCGCCGCATCGGCGGAGATACCATCGACATGTTGCTGAACTACATTGAGGCGAATCTAGACAGCGATCTGGGCATCGACAAGCTCGCAGACTTGGTCGGAGTTTCCAACGACCAACTACACCGCTCGTTTAAGAACGCTGTCGGCGAGCCACCACACAGCTATGTCGTCGGGCGACGCACAGATGTAGCGCGCGATCTCCTCAATCAAACTCAGTTCTCCCTTGCGCAAATAGCGTATGCGACTGGGTTTTCCTCGCAAAGCCATATGACAACCGCGTTTCGAAAGATTCTCGGTACCACGCCTGGCGCCATACGGCGCGCAACTTGACCGCGTAACAGACCGCAGGATTCTGAAATACGGTTTTTCTGAAAGATGCCCTACCACGAACCAGCCAACATGCGCATCAACTTACGCGCAATTGATGATTCGTTAGGCAATGAAAAACACACCGTCCAATACAGGTTTCGGCAGGGTCCCAGCCCCCATCCCCTGCTCCCCCCCATGCTGGGACCCTGCCCCCCTTATTGTTTGCGCTTACCTCACGATCCGCAAAGCGATAGTCCTCCTGGCTGCGCTTGGATGCAGTGTCGCCGCCGCGGCGAGCGAGCCGCCCGGTGACGGCGCATCGTCCAGTTCTCAACATAAGCCCCCAATTAACGCCACTCAGGACGCGGCGCCTGCTGTAGCTGCGGGAGAAACGTTTGCGGGTACTTGGCCTTTCGAGGCGCACTACAACGACGCGCCGGGTTTTCAGATGCACTACATCGACGAGGGAGGCGGTGCCGACACGCTGCTTCTGCTCCACGGTGAACCCACTTGGGGTTACCTGTTCCGGCAACAGATCCCGATTTGGGCGCAGCACGCGCGGGTCGTTGCACCGGATCACATGGGCTTTGGCAAAAGCGCGGCCCCACAATCGCGCACGTACTGGCTGCAGGATCACATCCAGAATCTCGAAGCACTAGTGCTCAGCTTGGATTTGCGCGACATCACTCTAGTCATGCACGACTTTGGTGGGCCCACCGGTATGGGCTTCGCGGCTCGACATCCCGATAGAGTCAAACAGTTTGTATCCATTAACGGCCCGATGCCGCTCGGTCAACCGGACCTTATGGATCGCCTAGTGGCGAACGCGAAGGACTCGCCATGGTTTCAATGGATCCAACGCGCATACAGCCAGGGCAATCTCGAGCAAGTGCTCGGAAACCTAGACTACAACATGCTCTCGACCCTGAAGCTGAACGGATTCGTACGCAACGAAATCATCAACGATGTCTGGCTGGACGCTTACCGCGCACCGTTTCCGCATCCAGAATACGCTGTCGGGGGTATCGGCTGGGCAAAAGGATTCGCCATGGGTGTGCACCAGTTCGAAGCGGCAAGCGCTGACGTCAAAGCACGCCTGCTGACCAAACCGGCAATCGCCATCTGGGGCGACCAAGACCGGACACTTCACGCCGCGCACTTCCTACCTCTGTTTAGCCAACTTTTTCCCAAAGGCGAAATCCACCGAATTCCCTATGCCGGTCACTACACGCCCGAAGACGCGCCAGATGAAGTCACTAAGCGCGTGCTCGAATTCCTAATGCGCGACCACTAACACAAACAACCACTTGACTAGACATCGCTGCCGAGGAGCCATGAACATGACAACCCCCATTACACAAGGCGTTCATCACGTCGGACTCACGGTCCCTGACCTTTCAGCTGCCGAAATGTTTTTTATCAATACCCTAAGTTTCGAAAAGGTTGCCGAAAAGCCGGATTATCCTGCCGTATTCGTTTCTGACGGTAACATCCTACTGACCCTGTGGCAGGCCTACGATCCACACACAGCCACGCCGTTCGACCGGAAGAACGTGATTGGTCTGCATCATCTCGCACTCAAAGTCGAGAATCACGAAAGCCTCGATGCCCTCCATAGGCATCTCACGCAGGATGGTGCCGCCAGCATCGAATTTGCACCCGAACCCCTGGGCCAGGGTACCGTCAGACACATGATGACGGTCATCCCCGGTGGAATCCGTATCGAGTTCTTGTCAATCAGCGCGTAGTTGAACATGAGATCATTTATGAAAACTCCCATGCCCATACGCTACACCGCCATTTGCCTCTGCGTAGCAGCGCTGTCACCGCACTCGGTGCACGCAGACCGGCCTCCAAAAACCCATAGTGTAGGGCTGCACGAACTCTGCGTCACACATTCCGCATTTTTCGGAAGTGCGCTTATGCCATATGCATGGTTGAAGCGCTGCCCACCGATCGAATACCTCACGCGCAAAGAACCCCTCGCTGTTGACCCATCATCAATGGGAGATCTTCATCCGGATCTCTCTATTTTTGCCGAAGGCAGTAAACGCCGAGCAGCAATGCGTCGGATCGCTTTCCATAAACCCCAAAAGGAGTAGACCATGTCTGTTGAACTTGTAAATCTAGCCGCCGCCGGCGTTGTAATTCTGATACTCACTCTCATTCAAGGCACACGAAACGTGCTGGTGCTTGGCTTGCCCACGGCAGCAGGTAACCAACACGACATTGTGCCTTGGACGGGATGGCACGACCGCCTCAACCGTGCAGTACGCAACCAAATAGAGGCGGTCGCAATTTTTGCCCCATTCGCCATAGCCGTGCACGGTTTGGGGCTAAGCAATGAAGTCACGACACTTGGCGCGCAAATCTTCGTAGGCGCCCGCATTGTTCATGCCGCAGTCTACGTTTCTGGTGTTCCCTACGCGCGCACTGCAGCCTGGTTCGCCGGGGTGATCGGTACCCTAATGGTCGCATCACCTCTCTTTTCCTAATCGAAAACTCACAACGACGGAGATATATCCACATGAAAAACAAAACTATTCAATATGTCCATGCGATTGCGTTGCTTCTCTTCGCGTCGTTCGCGTTCGCTTCTACCCAACACAGCACTCCGGCAGTCGGCGGATACGACCTTGTTACATACCAAACCGCCAAGCGACCAGCCCGCGGTACGGGACATTTTGTATCCGAACACGAAGGCGTCACCTATCTGTTTGCAAACTCCGTAAACAAGGCGAAATTCGACAAGAATCCGCAGCGGTATTTACCTGCATACGGAGGGTACTGCGCATTTGGCGTTTCGGTAGGCAAAAAATTCGCCGCCGACCCGGAAGTCTGGCGCGTAGTTGACGGTCGCTTGTACCTGAATCTCGACGCCAACATCCAAGATGATTGGCTTAAAGACGTACCCGCTCGGATTGCTAAAGCCGACGCCAACTGGCCACGCATTCGCGATCAACATCCAAGCAGCCTATAGGGCCGGATAGGGGCAGCGCAGCTCTCGCGCTGCCCTTTCCGATTGGGGACGTAAAGTCGCGCAGATTACTAACTACCGGACTTCCTCCAGAAAAGATGCCACATAGCGAGATCAGCTCATAGCGTGCGCTCGAGCCGTCCATGTTGGTGTCAATCCACGGTTGCCGACTTCTCGAACTTGATGTGGAAATCATGCATGGGGATAAAGAACAGGCTGAAGTTATGCACCGGCTCTGGTAGTGGCTGCGCTAACTCGATATTTCTCATACGCTGGACAATGGCTTTGAAGCAACTCGTCATTTCCTGCCGCGCCAACAGTGCGCCCACACAAAAGTGTCCCCCACTGCCGAATGCGAGGTGCGCGCCTGCATTACCCCTATCAATATTGAACTGGTGCGGACACTCAAATTTGGCCGCATCGCGATTGGCCGGCCCATAACCCACCAGCACCAAGCTACCCTTCGGAATCATCGTACCGCTGACCTCAACATCCCGGGTTGCCTGCCTTGCCAGGAACTGCACAGGACTTTCCCACCGCAGCACTTCTTCGACGAACGGCTTCATAGCTGCTTCATCAGCGCGCAGCCGTTCCTGTAGCTCCGGGAATCTGACGAGCGCCCACATTGCGTGATTGATCGCACTTTGCGTTGTCTCAAAGCCTCCAGTGATCAGCTGATGCATCAGGTTCTGCAATTCATGCATGGAGAGTGGCTCTTCGTCATCACCATGGGCATGAACCAGCGCGGACATTAAGTCATCCGTCGGCTTCTTTCGGCGCTCCTCGAACACCTTAGCCAAAAACAGCTGTGCCTCCAGCTCTATTTCGGCGTTAGCGCGCACCTCTTCTTCAGTAGCAATGGGTGAACGCCCCGCACCCAACATGGCATCGGCCCACCGCTTGAAGGTGGTAACATCGTTTCGATCGAGGCCTAGCTGTTCGGCGATAATGACACCCGGCATCCGCATGGCGAACTCGTTGTTGAACTCGCACTCACCTTTATCAATAAATCCATCGATCAACTCATTGACCACTTCTTCCAAGTGCGGCGTCAGCTCACGCACCCGTTTGATGGTAAAAACACGGTCGAGCAGTTTGCGATAGCGGCTATGCACTGGCGGATCGGTGCGCTGCAACGTCTGCACGTGCTCCCAACCACCCCCGTCTTTCAGTATCGCTTGCTGCAAGTCCGCAAACTGCCCCATACCAGCAGCTCGAACATCCGACGAAAAAGTTTCCGGGTCCTTCAAAACGCGGCGTAAATCGTCGTATCGCGTAACCGCAAATGCGCCGGTTTCCGGCATCTGATATACCGGGCATTCGTCATGAAGCAACCTGAAAAATTCCCAAGGGTCACTACTGACCGCCGGGTCGAGCAAGCTGAAGTCGGCTACCTTAGCGTTTTCCATGGTCTCTCCAAGAAGAAGGGTCGTACTACTGTAATCGCTAATTGCTGAGCAGACCAGAAGGCTCATCCAGGCATCTCTGTGCGCCAGATAGCATGGCGTTTTCGTTAGAAAGCGTGCTGTGAACTCCGCAGACACAAGAAGGTTGCAGGCAGAGGTGGAACGCCGGGCCTGTCGCTCGAGAAAGACTAGGCGGAAAACGTCTTAGGCTGTTTTCGCCTCGATCTTGCGCGTATCAAAGCTCCAGCGGCACGTAGTCAAGTACGCTCTGTTGAACGTTACCGCTTTCTAGCGGATGTTGTTCAAGCTCACTCAAGCGTATGGGTGCGGTCGATTCGCCTTTCAGCTCGGTTAAAAACCACACAATGTTACGCCCCGCGGCCTACTCGAGCGCCGGTGAGTACCAGACCGGCGAACTGTAGGCTCGTTCTTGGAGCGTCATTCTACTACCCAAAAGTCGCTGGCATGAAGCTAAAGAAGAAGCACATATCAAGCGACCTCCTCAACTTTCCGGTTTTGTCCTATGCGGACTTTGTCTTCAAGCGTAATCGTCATCGGGAGGCGGAATTTTAGGGCGGCATTTGTCATGCCAACAGTTCGCATACCCTGCAGGACTCGACAACGAGAATCTTTGAGCGCCTCTCTCACCGTGTAGCGAGCCGTATCACACCCCAATACCACGACAGCGTCGTATCCTTGGGCTCGCCTACGAAATCGGTTGCGTTGCCCACGGGTCCATAAGCACATCGTGGGACTAGGAACATAGGTGCGATAGACTTCAGTGCGCACACTACGTTGTTCAAGAGGTTCTCGAATCGAGTGGATGTATTCTTCAAATGCTTCCGTATTCAGACCGTGTTTGAAGAGTTCAACGAATGGCGTGTTTTTCTGCATCGCCAGACTAATCGGCGGACAAATGGGACAAGAGACGATCAACACCGAATTGACACCATCCAGCCTATCGGAGACATCCCTTGTTTCCATATGAAGTGGCATTGTCCGCTCCCTAAAAGCCCCGCTAACTTATTAAGTCTGCTAGATACCATGAGGAGCCGGTATCCGAGGTTTCACCTAATAACTACACCAAAGATGAGGTGCGCCCGCACTGCTGACTTTCAAATTCATCAGTCCTGTAGGATGCCCTATTCGCAGGGGAGGAACCAGAACGCTTTGTTTTGTGAAGGTCAGCTCTAGGTCGAATGGTTTTGCATCATTTCAGTGGACCGTGGCGATTTTCAGCATTATTCAGTTGGTGATCGCACATCGCTGCCGATCTCGATCACGATCGCGCCTCGGCGTTGCTCGGTCTCAACCCGGCGGTGAGCGTCGGCCGCCTGCTCCCTCGGAAAGACTCTATCGACAATCGGCACGATTTTTCTGGCTTCGATCATCTCCTTGAGCGCACACAATTCTTCCGTTGTTTCACGGGCAAAGGCAAACGTTGCGGTTTTGTCGGTAAACCAGGTGGTAATCATCGAGCGAAGCATGACCGATAGTCGAGGATTCCCGCAGAGATAGCGTCCATTGGGATTGAGGGCGTTGATACAAGCCGTATATGAACTGCCTGGAACCATGTCGAAAATGACGTCATACGTGCGATCGCTGCTGAGGAATGCTTCTTTTGTGTAGTCGATGAAGTGGTCCGTACCAATGTAGCGCAGCAGGTCTTCCTTGATGGAACTGTCAACGGCAGTGACGTCGGCGCCCATGGATTTTGCGATCTGTACGGCATGCGCGCCGATGCTTCCGCCGGCGCCATTGATCAATACCTTTTCCCCTACCTGGATATTTGCGCAACGCATGAAATGCAGTGCATTGAGCCCCCCCAATGGCACGGCAGCGGCTTCGGCAAAACTCATAGTGCTGGGTTTGACGACGAGAGTAGAATTTGCCGGTAAAGTGAGGTACTCGCCGTAGGCACCCAACCGGAGGCCAGCAGCACCAAAGACCAGGTCGCCAACAGAGAAATCGGTGACGTCTTGCCCGAGCGAGGTGATCTCTCCAGAAAAGTAGTTGCCCAGAATCTGCCGCCTGGGTTTGCTCAGACCATGGGCAATCCGCAGGGGCAACCAGAACCACTTTACGGAAAAGTTAAAACTGCGCATCTCACAGTCGGCTTTTGTCGCTTCTGCCGCCCGAACTCTGATTAGTAATTCGTTGTTCTTTGGTACGGGTTTTTCGACTTCTTCGAGCTGAAGAACCTCGGCTGGACCATACGCCGAGTAGGTAATGGCTTTCATGGACCTGTGTCGCCTTAGTGGACCGATTCGCCGGGCAGCATACTCGATGTTCGGCGAGGCAACTCGGTTGCCATCGAGCGAAAGGACGAGCGAAGCTCTTGAATGCGTCTCCTAGCATATACCAGTCGTTGACTGGCAGCATCGGGTCGGATGATGCCCTATCGATGGGACATTGAGACTCGGGAACGCGGCGTCAGAGTTCGATGGTTGGGACCAATTGGTCTTGAAGTAACATCAACGGTGACGGTCCCACGTTTTTTCCGAGAACGCGCTAAAGATTCTGCAGTGGCTCGCGAAGCGGCGCCCAGAATTCGGTCTCCGAGCCAATAGAATTGTGGCTCGCCTCCTCGATCTCTGGTCACAAGGTGCTGATCGAGGCGATCTAGCAGGTTCGCTCGCCTAAAGGAAAGTTAGCCTAAAGCAGCGCGTTGCAGAACGAGTTTGTACACGCTCTCGGCCATTTGCGGTCAGTCGACTTTGCGCAGTTTGTGCTGCGAACAGTCGCGCAATCGGTTTCGGGAATAAGGTCCTCTACGAGTTTGAAAGCGACCTTCGACAAAGCTAGATTTATTCTTTGCACAGGATCCATCTAGGCATATTGGTCGTTACGAAGAACGGCAGCAAGGGGTCGAAAGTGAGCCTACCCTTGGTGAGTCTGGGCGTCTGCTTTGCCGCGAGAATCGAAGTAGATCACAAATCTAGCCCGATTGACTCCATAGCGGACCCTCAGAGATACGGTGCGAACTCTATGGGTGCCTGTGCGTCGCCTCGATTTTGAACCCATTAGGGTCAATCACAAACGCGCCGTAGAAATTCGCCGTGTATTGCGGCCGCAGACCCGGAGCACCAGCGCTTTTTGCACCCATCGCCAGCGCCGTATCGTAGAATTTATTCACTGCCTCCTGCGTCCTGGCGCGAAAACTGACGTGTAGACCCATACCCGCCGTTGCTGAATTGTTCGTCGCTCTGAGCAGCCAAAAACTCGGTGCTAAGTCCCCTGGAGCCCCATAAGCCGCGAAGGTGGGGCTGCTGCGCTGATTTTCGATACCAAGAACAGACAGTACGGCATCATAAAATCGGGAGGAAGATTCGAGATCCTGAACAGGAAGCGAGATGTGATCCAGCAAAGTCACCATGGGCGGATTAGTCCTGTCTGAAGAAAGAGACTTTCACGCTCGAACCTCACAATGGCAGCTCGATGATGTTCATGATCGCTAGCCTCGCCTCTTTAGCGTGTGCTGCCAGTCCCTTAGTTGTAAAGGATTGCAGTCCCTGTTCATATTTTCTGAGTTCGGCCTGCGCCACAAGTTGCTTTCTAGACGATGTGCACTGTCGGATGCATTGTCGTTGCTGTCGGGTTTAGCTTTACTCAACTGTATACCAACAATCGAGCCCAGCTTTCATATCAGCCGAATCGAGTAGGGAAGCTTAGAAAAAACTTCCCTGAGCGCGGAATTCTTCATGGGACTACTGGGAATCGTGAAGGCTGCCTGACTATACTATCCGGCACCTGTTCCCCATCAGCCCTCTCTAATAAGCATGGGGACCCCCACCGCCGCCAATTTACGGTAGCCTGAGACGCAGCTAACCCAACACAGAGTTTCAATGGCCAACCCAGACCTCGACCACATCGACGCACGACTACGTGACGACGTACGCGCGCTGGGCAACCTACTCGGATCTGTGATTGCTGAAGATCAGGGTCAGGAAGCACTGGCAAATATTGAAACGGTGCGGGCTCTGGCAAAGGATGCCAGGGCTGCTGAATTTGCTGACTGGTCAGAGCTAAGCAGCTGGCTAGCGATGCAAAACGATCAGACGCTCGTTACCATCGCCCGCGCCTTTAATCAGTTTCTCAACCTCGCCAACATCGCTGAACAGGCGCATGTGGCGCGCCAACCTAAAGTTGGGCTGGCACTGCCGGCGAATGAATCAGTGGCGTCCGCTGTATCGGAACTCGCCATTGAGCTGGTGCTCACCGCGCATCCCACCGAAGTCCTTCGGCGCACGATGATTCAGAAGTACGATGCCATTGAAACAGCCCTTAGCAAGGACGCAGAACAGAACAACACAGAACTGCAGCGGCTGATTGCAGAGGCCTGGCACAGCGACGAGATTCGCAAGACCCGCCCCACCCCACAGGACGAAGCCAAGTGGGGCTTTGCCGTTGTCGAAAGTTCGCTGTGGCACGCACTGCCTAATGCCTTGCGAAATTTGGATGCCGCGCTGGCCAGCATAGGCCTGCCGCCGATCCCACTCGACGCCGCGCCATTGCGCATAGCTACCTGGATGGGCGGCGACCGCGACGGCAATCCCAATGTAACGGCCCTGATTACTGAAGAAGTGCTAATGCTTGGGCGTTGGATGGCGGCAGATTTGTTTCTGCGCGACCTCGAGAACCTGCAGGGCGCGCTATCCATGACTCGCTGCAACGATCGGTTGCGCAGCCGCGTGGGCGATGTGAGTGAGCCCTACCGCGCCGTCGTGAAAACATTGCGTGACAAAATGTTGCTGACTCGCGACTGGGCTGAGGCACGCGCAGCCAAACCCGATGGCGGCGTGCGGGCAAGTAATCCTGACAGCCAGTCCAGCGTAATCTGGCGCACAGACGAACTGCTGCAACCGCTGCAAGAGCTGCATGAATCGCTCGTCGAGTGTGGCATGGCGACCATCGCCGCCGGTCCATTGCAAGACAGCATCCGGCGAGCTGCCACCTTCGGTCCGACACTCACACGACTCGACATACGCCAGAGTTCAGATCGCCATGCTGATGCGCTCGACGAGCTCACCCGCTATTTGAAAATTACTGATGACAACAGCGGGTACAACGACTGGAACGAAGCACAGCGCTGTAAGTTCCTTCTGCGCGAGCTCGACAGCAAGCGCCCGCTATTTCCTGCAACATGGCCAGCCAGTGCTGAGGTGCGTGAGGTGCTCGATACCTGCGCGCTGATCGCTCGCCTTGAAGCAGCCGGCATTGCGCAATACGTGATCTCTATGGCCGGGCACCCAAGCGATGTGCTGGCGGTTATTCTGCTGTTACGCGATGCAGGGCTTGAACAAAACTTGCCCATCGTGCCGCTGTTCGAGACACTCGATGACCTTGAACGAGCACCAGATACGTTGAACGCTCTGCTCAGCAACGCCTGGTACGCCGACTACTGCGGTCAAGAACAGCAGGTAATGATCGGTTACTCCGACTCAGCAAAAGACGCCGGCCAGTTTGCTGCCGCCTGGGCACAGTACGAGGCTCAAGAGCAGCTTGTCGCGGTTGCCAACGATCACAAGGTGAAACTCACGCTCTTCCATGGCCGCGGCGGCGCGGTAGGTCGTGGTGGTGGTCCAGCTCAAACCGCCATCCGCTCGCAGCCGCCCAATTCCGTGAATGGCAGACTGCGTGTTACCGAGCAGGGCGAGATGATTCGCTGGAAGCTTGGCACGCCCGAACTTGCCCGCAACACGCTGACGGGCTACATCAGCGCGACACTGGAATCGTCACTGAACCCGCCAGACCTGCCAGGCGCAGAGTGGCGCGAGGCTATGCAACGCATGGCGGCCAAATCATTGTCGGCCTATCGCGCGACGGTGCGTGACGACCCGAGTTTCGTCCGTTTGTTCCGCGCACTCACGCCGGAACGCGAACTCGGAATTCTTGCTCTCGGCAGTCGTCCTGCTCGTCGGGCAGCAACCAACGATGTGGCCAGCTTGCGAGCCATTCCGTGGGTATTCGCCTGGACTCAGATTCGCCTGATGCTGCCCGCGTGGCTAGGCACTGAGCGCGCCCTGGGCACTAGCCAGGAAGAATTGATGGAACTGCGCGCTATGCTCGACTGGCCGTTCTTCCGGATGCAGATTGATATGCTGGAGATGGTACTCGCGAAGTGTGAACCCAGCCTTACCAGGCTATATGCTGCAAAGCTACTGGGTGAGCAGCCTGAAGACTCAATTGACGCACTGTGCGATCGACTTGCGAGACTGCATTCGACAGTGCTAAAACTGCGCGACGAAGATGAATTGCTCTCACACGAACCGGCATTGGCCGAATCCTTAACCGTTCGCAACACCTATCTCGACCCGTTGCACGTATTGCAGGCGGAGCTGCTAGCACGCTATCGGGCGGATAAACAACCGGACTCTGCCATCGCACGGGCTCTGCGCGTAACAATGGCTGGAATTTCCAGCGGCCTGCGCAACACTGGTTGATCAAACTTATGATTAGAAGTGCGCCTCAACCGTGCGAACAGTAACGTTGCTGAGCAGACTAACTGCCCCAAAATCTACCGGGCCAAGCCCAGGTGAGTTCAGGCAAAACGAAATGCAATACCCACCCAGTCGCGCAGAACAGAACGCATTCCACGCTGAAGTTTACGATTCCTTATATCCCGCTCATGCGTGCGGCCTCAGCACTAAGCGACCAATCTTCGTTTGAGCTGATGCTTACTGCTAGAAATGCCTCCTCGGATTGGTTAGCTGCCAATCTACAATCCAGCGCTCTGGGCGACGAGGAACTACGACGACGAACCAGATTTGCGATGAGTACTATCTCGGCCGTAATCAGAGATACGCCTCTTGCTGGGCCTAGCAAAGGTCAAAAGAAGAAGTCGATGGACTCGATGGTCGCTGAGCTCACAGAGAAGACAGTGGGTTACCTACAAATTTCGCGATAAACCCGGGGGCGACGCCTCCACCAAACTGAAAGGCTAGCGCATCTCTTGGTCGAACTAGGGTTCCAATAGTGAGGACGTAGCTCTAGTGGCAACGAAATATATATTTGACATAGTTAATTTAACATTGTTATATTTAGAGCATGGCTCGACCACAGTTAACAGAAGATGAAATAACGGCGTTTCGAGACGTCGCTTGCCAGGCAGCCTTAGAGATTATCGGGAAAGACGGCGTGCACGCGCTGACCGTGCGGGCACTAGGTGACAGGCTTGGCTGCAGTTACGCCAAGCCCTACCGATACTTCGGCGATAAAGACCAGCTGATCGATGCCGTTAGGCGGCACGCGTTTGATTCTTTTGCACACTTTATGAGCGGTGAGGATGGGGCCTCTAGTCATCTGATGCCCATTCAGCGTTACGTTCACTTCGCTCTACATCACAGCGCTGCTTTTGAAGTGATGTTTGGTTTTAACCAGGCGTTCGTATCACTAGAAACGCGAAGTGCCGAGGATCGGGCTTGGGCAGCCTGCACACAGCCCATCAACGACCAAATCCAAAGCGGCGAGCTCGTCGGAGATCCTGAAAAGATCGCGCACATTCTCTGGGTGGCATTGCACGGCATTAGCACCCTGGCGCTGTCGAACAAACTAACACACGGCATGGACACAGCAGATCTAGTGGCGGCACTGAGTGGTGTTATCGACACATTTCGCCCTGCTAACCAATCAAAATCTGGGGTGACGAAATGAATTTGAGCGGCCAAACAGCAGTGGTCACCGGTGGTGGAAACGGCATTGGCCGAGCGCTGTGTCTGTCTCTGGCAGCCAAGGGTGCCAATGTTGTTGTCGCCGATATCGAGCTTGCACCGGCAGAAGCGGTCGTTTCGGAAATCACTGCATTCGGCGCTAAAGCCATTGCAACACGGGTGGACGTCACTGACGAGCAAGATGTAGAACGACTCGCCGATAGGGCTTGGAGCGCATTCGGATCCGCTGAACTCCTCGTCAACAATGCTGGCGTGATGCATGCGACCTCCCCCCTGGTTGAAACGACCAACGCGGACTACCAGTGGATCTTCAGCGTCAACGTTGGTGGCCTCCTAAACGGCATTCGCACTTTTATCCCTCGATTCATCGAGGCCGGCACACCTGCGCATGTGCTCAACACAGGATCAGAACATAGTCTTGGCGTCCCCCACGTCGGCGGTGGTCTGTATACCGCATCGAAACACGCGGTTTTGGGAATATCTGACGTGCTGCGGCAAGAGTTACCCGCCAACATCGGCATCAGCGTGCTTTGCCCGGGCATTGTCGGGACCACGTTGTGGCGTGCCGGGGAACGTCGTCAAGCCGAATTCGGCGACACACCACCAGCGTCTGCTGAAGCGGGCGCAGTCATGCAGCACCTGGGTATGAACGCGCAAGAAGTCGCCGACAAAGCCGTCACTGGTATCGAATCCGGAGAATTTTTGATCGTCACGCATCCTCATGCAATTGATATCGCCAAGAGACGATGGACAGAAATCGAATCCGCCTTTTCAACACAAGCGCCGCGCTTTGAGGGCGATGATAAGTACGACTTGAATCAACTGATGCGAAAAATGAACAAGCACACCAAGGAGGAATAGTTCACGATGATCATGTTGTATCAGTTTGCGACATCGCCTTTCACGGAGAAGGTGCGTCGAGCCTTGAACTACCTCCAGATCCCGTTCGACGTACACGAGGTGGCGCGGGCGAAAGTACCGGAAGGGACCTACCAAGAAGTGAGCCCGACCGGAAAGTTTCCCGCGATCAGAGATGGCGACGACGTCATCTGGGATTCCACGGACATCATCTACCATGTGAACAATAAAGCCTCTAACGGAAAGTCGTTGGTTCCCGCGAGTGGCAGAGACGCTGCACTTGCGCACGCCCTGGAGGAATGGGCGGATGAAAGCTTGTATTTCTACGAGATGACCATGCGCCTCACTTGGGCACACAACTTAGAGTCAGCGTTAGATGAATTTGCCGAATCAATGCCCGGCGTGCCGAGAGACAATCTAAAGAACCTGATCCAAAAAAGCGTGACCCAGATGACACAAGCCCAGGGTGTTGGGCGCAAGCCACGAGAACAAGTGCTAAACGATGTTGAGCGCCACTTCACTGCTCTTGAACAACTACTGGAAGGGCGTGAATGGCTGGTTGGAGACGACTTGTCGTTCGCAGATCTCGCCGTCATCAGCCAAGTAAACGCCATGCTCTATGCATCAGAAGCGCGAGCCTCGATCGAGAACAAAAGCTCCGTGTTGGCATGGCTAGAACGGGTAGATCAGATCGCGCCTCTATAGGAGAGAATCATGACTGCAATTAAAAAAGACACGAACCTCTTGGATGTGGAACTCATCCCCTCCTTAGGCGGTCCGCCTCATGAACTGTTCGATCAGTGGCGCCTCGATGACCCTGTGCACTGGAATCCACCGTCTGACACCTACATAAGCCCGATGCCCGGCGCATCGGTCAACAAGGGGTTTTGGGTGTTAACGCGACACAAGGATGTTTTCGAAGTCTCGCGGAACCAGAAGCTGTTTTCCTCCCATGACGGCGGCCCCATTATTTGGGACTTTGAGCCACAACAGCTGGCTATGCAGCAAGCCAATATCATGGGCATGCAGCCTGAAAATCACGCGGCGGTGAAAAGGCTGGTCGTCCCCGCCTTCGGTCCTAAAGAACTCGAAGGGTTCTATCCCGAGGTTGACCGGGTCGCTAAAGAAATCATTGATGATGTCGCACCCAAAGGGCACTGTGAATTCGTATTTGACGTCGCGTCCAGATTACCGGTGTATACATTCTGCACGTTGATGGGTATTCCGGAAGCGCTACACGAAAAAGTATTCCAGCTCGGTAATGCGGCAGCAGATACCGAAAATCCAAATAGAAGTGATGAAACAAATTCAGCCCCGCTGCAACTCATGGAAATGGCTGCCGAACTGGCGGAACAAAAACGCCAAACCCCGGATGATTCAATGTTTAGCCGATTGATCCACGGCGAGGTCGATGGCGAGAAACTCGATGCCATGGCAATCAACATGTTCTTCGTCACACTGTCCATTGCGGGGCATGAAACTACCCGGAGCACCGCGGTCCATTTCATTCGGTTGATGAATGAGCACCCCGATCAGTTTGAGCTATTGAAGAGCGACGTCGATCGTTATCTTCCAAACGCAATTGAGGAGGTACTGCGCTTCTCCCCACCCGTGATCAAGTTCCGGCGCACGGCTACTCAAGATACCGAGATTGGCGGTTATCCAATTGCCAAGGGCGACAAGATCTATCTTTCGTATCCGGCCGCCAATCGAGATCCCGAGGTTTTTGAAGATCCCCATCGGTTTGATATCACCCGCGAGAATGCCAACAAGCACCTGTCGTTTGGCACAGGCCCACATGTGTGTCTCGGCGCACGCCTTGCTCGCTATCAGCTTAAGGCTCTACTGGGGCAAATCCTCTCGCGCCTACCTGATGTCCACATCGACGGTGAAACAGAGATGCTAAAAAGCATCTGGTTCAACGCAGTCATGAAGATGCCGGTATCGTTTAGGGCAGAGTCATGAGTAGCGTGCCTGTGCTCATCGTAGGTGCAGGTCCGATCGGGCTTGCCGCGTCTATCCTGCTACAACAGCAAGGTGTCGATGCTCTCGTTGTCGATAAGAAGCAAGCATTCGACGACCATCCGCGTGCTCGCTTCATGGATTCCTGCACACTAGAGCTGTTTCGCCAGATGGGTGTTGCAGACGCCATCGAAGCCACGGGAATTGGTCCCACCTGGACGAAAACCGTCAACTGCTTCACCACACTCAGCGATGACCCCATCGCCAAATCACCCAGCCCGGAATTTCATTCCGTTGAGCGTGCGATCACACCGCAAGTACCTGTGATGACTTGCCAAGACTTGATCGAACCCATCTTGTATGAGCGCGCTAAATCGTTGGGTGTGGAGTTCCTTCTCGGTCAGTCGTTCCTATCACTGACCCAGGATACGAACGGATGCGCGGTAGAAATCGAGGATGTCAAAACTGGCGAGCGTCAGACAGTTCAGGCTCAGTACGTGATCGGTTGCGACGGCGTACGCAGCCTCGTACGCGAAGCCATCGATTGTCGACTGGAAGGCGAAGTTCGAGATACGTTTTATCGTGATGTTCTATTCCACGCAGACCTTAGCCCCTGGCTAGACGCGAAAGATAACCAGGGCGCCTTGCTCTGGGTCGCCCACGCAAACGGCACAGGCATGTATCAACCGCTCGATGGCAAACAACGCTATCGCGCTCAGATTGCTGGATTGGATCCCGATGCTGAGTACAGCGATGACTTCTTCATCGACTGGATACGAGCGTCAGTTGGCGAAGAGGCAGATTTCCCCATCGACATCTTCAGTAAGTTGGTATGGAGAGTCAGTGCGCGAACCGCCAATCGATTTCGGAAAGGTCGTGTTCTACTAGCGGGAGATGCTGCACATGTATTTACCCCGACGGGCGGTATGGGTATGAACACCGCGTTTGCCGGTATTAGAAACTTGGCGTGGAAGTTGGCCTACGTAATAAAGGGACTCGTACCTGAGTCAATCCTTGACACTTATGAGACAGAATGGAAACCACAAGCGACATGGCGCTCAACTGTGGCACTAGAAAACCATGACTATATTGTCGGGGTGTATCGTGCACACTTCACCGGCGAAGGTCTGGACGATGCGCTTGCAGCATTCGAGCAGTACACGGACTATCCCGGAGTAATTTTTGGCTACCAACTCGAGTCCGAGTTGGTGGAGACAGACACGGCAACGAGCTCACAGACTGATAACTCCGTCAGAAAGTACATTCCGGATATCAAGTCTGGATGTCGACTGCCCCACTTCTGGTTAGATGATGCTAAAACCGAGTCAATTCTTGACCGTTGTGGCACTGACTACCAATTGATACTCACCCCAAATGCAAACACCGAATGGGAACAAGCAGCCGATGATCTTAGAAAAGGGGGTTTTCCTATCCAATTGACAAGGTTAACGCAAGAACAAGCCAACTCGACAGTTTATGCCGATCAGGCTGCTGTACTGGTTAGACCGGATCTAATAGTCGTCACACACGCACCAAAACACGCAGCGATTAGCCCATCACAGATGCTGACAGCCTTACCCTGAAACTGGACCAAGAGTCATATTTGTCTAGATTGGGCACTCTTAGACACTAATTGCGGGCCAATTGATAATCGAACCGGCAAGTCTCGCATCCGTTTACGTGCTGCCAACACCCCTGGCGGGGCGTTGGTTTTGTGCTAGATCTGCGTGATCGTTGGCCTTCCTACCGCCACGTGCTGGCGCTCGAATAGTGCCAGGGAATAAGATCGACGCTGAGCGCCAACCACAGACGGTTAGCGCCGCCGATGATTGGCAATGTGGTAGTTGGGAAACCAAGTAGCACCATTGATACTTACGCTTTGTTCCCATTCATACGATTCGCGCGATATGTTGAAGATTCGACTGTTCGTTAGGATCTCTCGATCTGGCAGCCGAACCACGGAATCATAGTGGACTTCACCGTCAATCCAGATTGGCTGATAAGACGTAGCACCTGTGGATGCATCAATAGCGGCAACATGCCACTGTTTGAACGAAGGGCTGTAGGTATAAAGAGCAGTGCCTCCGCGATACGCAATACCGTCTTCACGAAGATTATGGAAATCTTCCTGAATTACCCTGCCATCGAAAGCATATTTGGCGATAACGCTGCCATTTGTTTTGCTAACGACGTTACCAGTTTCATCAAAGCTGGTTCGCACCAAGTCCCACTCACCTATGAGGAAGTCGAACGCTCCATCGCTCTTCGCATTCAACTCGCTGACATAGTCAGCTTCAAGCTGAGCCTCCATCATTAGTTTGAGGGCGAACAAATCTGTTGGTGTAAATTCTTTCACCGCGTCTCCTTCCGAGTTCGGCCAACTGCGGTCATTCAATCACCTAGACCGTGACGAGAAACCTCTATTTGCCCTGTTTTCTCTAAACGAATCTAGGCGTTCAAAGTCCAACTCGTAAGACTGGACTTTCTGGCCGAAGTTACCCGCAAAGTACTCTTCACTATTCGGTCTTGGGTCAGCGAAACCAGACACACCAGCAGCTAGCAGCCCGTCAAATTCGCATGGATGTGCCCAGTCGCAGACGCCTACGTACGCTGCATATTCGTAGGCTCGCGAAACAATCATATGCTTCCACAGGTCCCTAGCTTTTCGTGGATCACCGCGCTGAGTGATCGAAAACGAAGGGATAAGCAGTATGTCAGACTCATTTCCAAGAGTGGCGAACGTATCCGAAAACCACAGATCAGAGCAAATCAATACAGTGACTACTCTACCTGCCAACTCGAATTGCCCAATGTTCGAGCCGCCTGCTACACCGGACTGATTTTCGGATCCGTAAGGCCGAATCTTATCGTAGCCGCAAACCACACTGCCCTCGCTATCCACGACAATTCCTGAATTGACACGTCCGTCAGGTGTTGAGATATAGCAGGAGCCGCCGATAACGTAGCACCTATTGTCTGTAGCAATCTTACGAATGGACTTTTTGTAATGAGCAGGCTCAGCGTTGCCACCGATAAGTTCGGGCAACACGATCAGATCACACTCGGGTACAGCGACATCGTCGAAAAGGTTTGCGAGATCGGTATCAAGATCACCTGTGCGGGTGGCTGGCTGAGCCAACACAACTTTTAGTGAAGGTGCTAATCTACCTTTCTCAATCCGAGCGACATCTAGCAATGCCCTACGAGCGGTACTATAAGATTCGTCGGTCTTTGCCATTCTGGCGCGGACGCGCCGTTTAAACGAGTTTCGATTGGTCATCAGACTCTCCAACTCAGGCTAGGACTCCCACAGCCGAACCAACCCAAGATTAGATTGAATGATGATCTACTCCGAGGACAGAGCCCCCTTTGCCTCTTGGATCAGCCTCGCTGGGGTAAGGCTATTTGAGGTTTGGCGTGGAGTTCGCGTACGCGAGAATTATGTAGCATTTTTAGAGGTTAGAACAGTACAGCGATTGTGGCCGCTTAGGGTCGCTTTGAGCCAGTCGCCCCCGCCCCTGCTGCCCGTCGCTTTTCTCGTTAGCGGACGCTCAGGGTACGCTCCTCTACAGCCGGGTGTGGCCAGGAGCGGAAGGCGAACTAATCGTTGTGCAGGCGACGATAGGCTTCGTCGCCTTGTCGATCAGTGACAGTAGATCCAACTTCGTCGAATTTTCTAATCGCTTCTTTCAACATGCCGTCATCAACCGGAAACGGCATATTCGGTGTAAATGGCCAGGCCAGCGTCCCTTCAATCAAGGTACCTAGCGTGCCGGTGTCTTTGACATCAAGGGAGAGCTGTTTCATGGTAACCGGCAGGCCAACCTGCGCGAAAAAACTAGCAACCTTTAGGCATTCGTCCGCATCAGACTCCAGTGCTAGCTGGACTAGGGTGCCGATGGCAACCATCTCACCATGCAGGTATTGCGCATCTACGTCTGGAAACATGGTGCAGGTTTGTGCAACACCATGGGCGACGGCAACCCCGCCACTTTCGAAGCCAAGGCCACTCAGTAACGTGTTTGCTTCCACGACACTTTCGAGTTTGTCATCAACTTTTCGCTGCCGCACAGCATCGGACGCTGCCAGTCCGTCTCGGAACAGAGTGTGTGCACAGATCTCTCCGAGTGCTGTTGACGCCAGCGTCGGTCGTCCTGACAAAGCATTCACTCCGGCGGGATTCGCGAGACAAGCTCGAGCCTCATACCAGGTTGCCATTGCATCACCCATGCCGGAGACGAGAAATCGCTCCGGCGCAGTTGCTACTAAGCTGGTATCGACAACCACGAGTGCCGGGCTTTGCGGAAAAAACTCGAATCCAGAATACGCACCAGAAGGTTCGTACAGCACAGAAAGCGCCGAGCAGGGAGCGTCGTTAGAAGCTAGGGTCGGTATTACAACAACCGGTACGCCCAGACGGTAGGCGATGGACTTCCCAGCATCGACACACTTTCCACCTCCTAGAGCAACAAGGCAATCTGTCTGGCCAACCAGTGCTGATCGATGCAGCTCGATTTCCTGGAGACTGCACTCTCCTCCAAATACGCGAATAACGGATTCGATTCCTTCGGCACTGAGTGAGCGCCCAAGCCGGGGCCCTTCGCTTCTCTTACCACGCTCACTAGCCAATACAGCCACTCGCGTTACTCCGAGCAACGAGATGTATTGGCCTGTAGAATCGAGCACGCCGTCACCCTGAATATAGCGTTGCGGAGCGATGAACACTCGGGGAACCGATGTCCCTTGCGGGCGGTTTGCTGTAAACACAGATGCAGGATCGTAAGCGGTAGTTTCGTTCATGGACTACGCCTTTTGAATCGTATCGGCCATCTACTTTAAGCCTGCTGAACCGTTAAACCAACCGCCTTCATGAGGCAGCGCAGGGTCGACCTGAGACTCCCGCCCGGGCTTAGCTTCGGCCATGAGCGAGCCTTCGATAACTTCCCTTTTTGGACCAGAAATGGTCGAATTTGAAAAAGTCTAATGGAGATAGCTTATGGCCAGTCCGCACAAGCTCGCACATGTGGTGTATCAGACTCGTCGGTACGATGAAATGATTGCCTGGTATGTAAATGTCTTCGAGGCGGAAGTGGTACACCAGGACTCGGCACTCGCATTCATTGCATACGATGATGAGCATCACCGCTTAGCATTTGCCAATCTTGATATCCTTAAAAGCGAACGCAAAGATCATAGCTCTAGCCAGGGGGAGATAGGGGTAAACCATGTAGCATTCACCTTCAAGAGCTTAGGTGATCTGTTAGCAACCTACGACCGTTTAAAGGCTGAAAGCATCCTGCCCTATTGGCCGATTCATCACGGCCCTACGTTATCTCTCTATTACCAGGATCCGGATGGCAATCGTATTGAGTTTCAAGTGGACGCATGTTCCTCGGAGGACGCCAACGCCTTTATGAAATCAGAAGCGTTCGAGAAGAATCCCCTGGGTGTTGTAATTGATCCCGAAGATCTGACTGCCAGATACCGAAATGGGGCAACGGAAGAAGAGCTCCTTGGCGACATGAGCGGTGAACCTTCTGTAATTCCGGCAGAACATGGTCTGACGTAACCAGTCGTGACAGGTTCGAGTCGACTTTGACCATGAATGGTCATTCGCGAGTGTGCTACGACGGCTCATCTGGCATCCTTCATCGAGAGTTTGAATGTGAGCCCTGAATGCTGATCTCGAACCCACAGATCTCAGTAGTTATCCCGGCACACAACGAAGAAAACTACCTGCCAAAGTGTTTGACCGCTATATCGAAGAGCCGCGATCAACACAGCCTCGATGTTGAGACAGTGGTCGTTCTTAATCGCTGCACGGACCGCACCGAACAAATCGCCTCTGAATTTGGCGCAAAGATCGTCCGCGAAGATACAAAGAACATCGCACGCATTCGTAACGTTGGTGTACGCGCCAGTAATAGTCACATAGTCGTCACCATTGACGCCGATAGTTACATGGCCCAAGGCACTCTGGACGAAATTCTGGAGTTGCTATCGAATCCAAAGATCGTGGCCGGGGGTGCAGATTTCCAGCCTGAGCGTAAATCGATTCCGATTCTCCTTTCGTACGGCATTTCAAAGTTGATGGCAAAGAGAGCCGGTGGCTCAATGGCGCTGTACTGGTTCAGGCGTCCAGCATTTGAAGCCATTGGAGGATTCGATGAAAAGCGCCCTCTTGGTGAAGATATCGATTTTTCGAGCCGTCTTCGCACTTATGCCGAAAGCATTGGATGCGAGTATTCAATGCTTAAATCGAGCCATGTGGTTACGTCGTGCCGGAAATTTGATCAGTTTGGAGATTGGTACGCAATAAAACTAGCTCTCTTCGGGAGCCAGCGCGTGAAGTCCATGATGGACGGCACCAATGACAAAGACATGGATACGTACTATTACGAATCACGAAGTGGGCAGCGAAATAAAGAAAGCGAATGACCGTACTGGGTCGAATGGTTTTGCCCTAAATCCGTGGACACTTAGAATGGGGTCTGGACTTCCCACGGTACTGATGACATCGCCGAGCCTCAAAATGAGGCCATGAGAAAACCTTCGACATGGGCCAAATACTGGGAAACAAGCGCAAGACCTAATCCTTCAGAAAAATGGATTTGGGTAAATGCATGGTCACCAACATATTTGGCAAGTTTACGGTTTCCGCAATCAACAGATCGCCAGCAAGCGAGCACAACAGATAGGCGTCTTTCTCACTCAGACCACGCTTATACATCAGATAATCAATCATATATCGGGTCGCCTTCTTTGCCGCCTCGTCTAAGGTCGGCGCAAAACCTGTGGTTGCGTAGTAACTCTCGGTTTCATACTGAGGCTCTGACACCTTGTGCCCATCTCGAATGACACTAAGGCGCAGGACAATCCGCAGAGGCGACTCTAGTGCGGTACCAGACACTTCTCCGAAGCCTTGCACTGCATGCGTATCTCCAATGGAGAACAGGGCGCCATTCGCAAAAACTGGAAAGTAGACAGTTGCCCCTTTAGTCAGGGCTGGGTTGTCCATGTTGCCCCCATTTGCGCGTGGAGGGAATGTATCCAACGCCTCATCGCTACCGGGTGCAACACCCATAATCCCGGCAAATGGCCTAAGCGGTACAACGATGCCATCGGCAAATTTAACCGTTTGGGTAACTTGATCGATTTCAAACGTGCGCAACGAAGTTGTTGCAATCCGATCGACCAATTGACCAAAAGTCGGCAGCAGTGCCATCCAACCCCAATCAGCTACTTCAAGCTCCAACAGTTCCACCGCGAGTACATCACCCGGCCGTGCACCTTCAACATATATTGGACCCGTTATCGTATGGACTTGATCAAAATCGATCGCTTGCAATTCCGCTACGCTCGAACCAAGCTCAAATTGACCCCCGGTTGCTTCGTGGGTAAATACTTCAACAACACTCCCCGATGGCACCCGGGCAACCGGCTCCAGATCGCGACTAAATTTAGTATGAGTGGCAGTCTTGGGAATAGAGAACTGTGGCTGCTCTACTAACGCTACCTGCTGCAGCGCTGATGTACCCAACTGACATCCGCCTACAAGAAATAAGAACACAACGCTAGCTGATAGCTTTCCGAAGACGCAAGCAACAATACCTTTCATAGATAACCTATTTCGAATTAGGACAACACCATAGTGTTGTGGCGAAGGGGATTGCGCAAGGCTGGGCCGCATGGTTGAGCGATAGATTGACCTTCCGCTGTGGGTCGCAAGCGGCAGTAACCCGCCGCTTCCGCGAACGGCAGCTTTCTCGCTAGCGGACGCACAGAATGCGGGATCACACTGCCGAACTCGACCATTGGCGATTGACTAGGATCAAAGATCGAACTTCGGTTTTCTCATTTATTTCTGCGGCTTCAACTATGATGAAGGAATGAAGCGCTTATTGACCAACATTCTCATTCTGATCGTAGTAGTTGTGGG
Organism: Pseudomonadales bacterium; assembly: GCA_051027215.1. GTDB lineage: Bacteria > Pseudomonadota > Gammaproteobacteria > Pseudomonadales > Azotimanducaceae > CALHVX01. The sequence goes on from JBPCXR010000188.1 coordinate 35,226, forward strand.
TGGAGCGTTCGCCTGGAACTTTGCCTACGACAATTACGTCAAGCAGGCCCAAGAGGCTGAGGAGAAAGCGCGGTCGCTCAACGAGTGACCCGTTGCGTAAGTTCCACTACCGATGACTCGCTGCCCCTTGAATTTCCCGAGCTGTGGCCGATCGGAGGACTCCGCGAGTGACTGTAGTGGGTCTCTTCTTTTGAAAAACTCTGGCGTCTAAAAACAAACGCGCACGATAGTGGTCTGCTTATAGTTGTTACCACAAATAGGTCAGACCATGCTTCTATCTTAGGCCAAATCCCGGAAGCGGCACCTCATAGTACACTCCGAAGTAGTATTGCAACGGAGTAGGCAGGAAGCGGACCTACGAAGACGCCAGATCGAAACAGAGGGAGCGTGAGTGAAAGATCAAGAAGCGTCTGGTAACTCTCGTGACGGGATTCTAACTAGAGATGCCAACGGATGCCCCATCATGCGCTTTGAGCGCAATTTGAAACACTCGTTCGAAGCGGTGTGGAATGCCATTACAGATCCAGATGAGGTTTCAGGCTGGCGCAGATTCGAAGTGCAAATTGACCCTCGTGTTGGTGGAAAAATATCGATGGGTGACACAGGGGAAATCACGAAGTTCGAGCCTCCATACCTCCTTGAGTACATCGCTGCCATACAACCCGAACCCCCTAGCTAAACTCGCCTTCAAGGTATTGCTCCAACGTCTCATGAAAGGCGCGAATACGACTTTCTTGATAGTTTGCGAGTGATATTGCCTTCTTTTGACTGGCCTTCATGCCTTTTTGTATGCGCGGGAAGTTAGGCGTGTCTTGATCGATGACAGGACCATAGCTACCTAGCTCTTTTACAGACGCCCAAGGTTCGTTTGGTCCAAGGCGCTTATCCTGCATGGGTTCTGGATGCGTGCCATCGTCGCTTTTGGGGAAGAGCATCCAGATTTCATAGATAGCGCTTTCTGGGTCGTCGCCATTTGGGCGGAACCGGTAAATGAGTGGGGCAACAATTGTTGGCCACACAGTGAAGTTTGGGAACAACGTGTACTGAATCTGGTCGATCATCTCCGCATCGCTCACGGTAGAGAGGTCTCTGTTGTGCATATCCGACCAGATGTTGCGGTTGTGTTGCACAATCGCCTCTCTCGCAGTTTGGCCAGGTTGTAGTTTTACGGCATTGCCTGGTCTTCGCCCGAAATAGGCATCCGCTATGGCTTGCTCGTCAGGTAGGTCTTTTGCAACGTAACCACTCGGTAAACCGCCCACCATGATGAGCCGTGTTACATGGGGCGACCAATAATCGTATTGAATGGATGTATCGAGGTTAGTGGCAGCCGCACCCTTGGCGGCAATGTGCCCGCTTGCGTCTTTGTCATAGTGGGTTTGAGCGACGTGATAACCCTCAATAAATGCCTCTTGGGCTGCTTTCCAATTGCAGGGTACGACTTGCGAAACATGTACCGCCTTGTACCGATCGTCGATATTGAAATCATCGAGGTGATCGGGCAATACGCCCAGATAGTCGGCCAAAGGTTTGCAGTTGGGGTCTAAATTGATGAAGACGAATCCAGCCCAAAAACCGATTTGTACTTTGGGTAAGGTTAGATCCTTCAGAGGCAGGTGTGAGAAATCCCAATCACCTGGGACGAACTCAAGCTTCCCCTCGAGATCGTATTGCCAGCCGTGGTAGGGGCATCTAAAGCAGTCTTTGTGCCCGTAGTCGTCGGCTAAAGTCGTTCCGCGATGTAGACAGGAATTTGTCAGTGCGATGATTTCGCCGGCCTTGGTGCGCACCACGATGACGCTGTCATCAACGATGTCGTATACAACATGGTCGCCAGGATCGGGGATTTCTTCAACGCGGCAGGCCACCTGCCAGGTTTTTTTCCAAACGTGTTCGACTTCTTGGCGGTGCCATTCATAGGAGAGGTAGCGCTCCACAGGAATGTCGGCGCTACTCATATCTTCTGCTGATGTGTTCCGCAAGCCTGGCGGCGGTGCAATCGTGTCATCTAGATAGACTTCTTGCACCCAGGGCTTGGGGACTAGGTCGGCGAAGGATGTCGTTTTATCGTCTTGCATAAATTCTGTTCCGGCGCAGCAGTTCTGGAAGACCCGATCGCTGGGGTTATTTACGAATATTCGTTAGATTTCCTAGCATATGTAAGATTTCCTAGCAGATGCAAGGTAATATCCTGGCCAGTTGCAAATGAGGAATCGCGTGTGAACGATGCAGCGTCTGCGGCTCAAACCACGAAAAGAGGACCTGGGCGCCCCCAAGCCCGCGATGCCTTCGGTGCTGAAACAAAAGAGCGATTGCTGAATGCAGCAGCGCAGGCCTGTGTGGAAAAGGGCTTTGAGGGCACCACTATGGCAGACATCGCTCGGCGTACAGGCATTCGTGTGCCCTCCATATACAACTACTACCCGACAAAATCGGCTTTGTTGGTGGCAGCAACGCGTCGAGCGTTGGATAGCCGGTTTGCGCAGATTGCCGACGACCAAGGCAGTCCTTCAGAAGTCGTCGCCTTTATGCTGTCACCAGAACTAGCAGACACTCGTCGCCTCGCTCTGGAGCTGCATAGTGCCGCTACCCGTCACGACGATATAGCAGAGCTTCTCAAGGGTTGGCACAAAGACTCTGATCGCGCATTTCGTCCGTTTGTAGATGCACCCGGCGCTGACGCGAGAATTAAGCTGTTCTTCCTAATAATTATGGGCATGTGCCATATCGACGAGTTCGACTACTTGCCAGGTTCGCGGCGCACGGTTGAGCAGCAGATTGCGAGAATCTCAGAAAATCTGTTTTCCGGAACATAGAACACGCAGACAAAGGAAGCAGAAATCGACCGACCTGTTGCAAGCGCTTATTGACAAGCAAGCGATTCCCGAGCTGAGTTATCGATATTCGCGCGGCTGTGATCGCTTAGACCGAGAGCTGATTACCAGTGTGTATTGGCCAGACGGTACAGATAATCATGGAGCCTTCAAAGGTGGTGCGGGAGACTATGTCGATTGGGTGATGAAGGCACTTGATTCGATGGTGGCAACTCGTCATGACAACACCAACATTGTATAGAGGTACTCGATGAGCGAAAAAGATGCAGCGGTATTGGGATTTGCCTCAGTTAAGGAATTACTGACATTCAACAAGAGCATTATCGAGGAGTTTCGAGCGAATAACGGCGTTTGTGGCGGGCGGTTTGAAGGCAACCCCATGATACTGCTCACTATGACGGGGGCAAAATCTGGGCGCGAACTAACCACCCCGCTAAGTTATTGCGCTGACGGAGACGAGTGCATCATCTTCGCTTCGGCTGGAGGCAGCCCCAAGCATCCAAACTGGTACTTCAATATCGTCGCGAATATGGATGTCACCGTAGAACGCGGTGGTGAGAAGTACGCGGCTAAAGCGGTGTTAACGACAGGAGAGGAGCGGGAGCTGGCCTTCAACAAAATGGTGACCGAACTACCTCGATTTGGCGAGTACCAGGAGAACACTGATCGGCAAATACCGGTATTTCGGCTTGTTAGGAGCTGAATAATACTCTTCAGCCGCTTTTCTCATAATCTAGCGCGCGTGATTCGAACGAATTGAGTCAATTCGTGTGATGAAAGTTCCTGCATTTGTTACTCCTGCTAAGTACCCAGCACTTTGCCGACTTCATCGATTCGGCAGTGGGAGATTCCAACTCAGTCCCCATACCGTGCGCAGCAGAGCGCGGAACCTTTCACTAAGCTCTCCCAGATCCTCCCAAAGCTCATACGTCTACCATGGAACGTTGTGACTAGAAGTCCCATCTAGTATGAGCGGACGCGTTCGAAGGCGGCCTTGATCTCCGAACACCGTGCATCGACCGCACCTTCGAATTCAGGATCTAAACTCTCTTCGTTGCGCTTCGCATAATAGGCGAACTCTTCAGCAGATAGACTGTTTGCCGCGGAGCTTACATCCGGAAACGCACTGGCGAATCGCTCCGGCAAGCAGCGTTCAGAGTGATTGATTTTGGTTCAAACAAACCCGGGACACGATACAGAAACGCCAATACCAACATTGTTCATTAAGATATCTACGCGACCAAATCGGTCTAGCGTTGCGTCCGCCGCTTGCTGCAGATCAGCTTTAACCGAAACGTCGGCCACGACGCAATCGAACTCTGCAGTCTGATTAAGAGAAGCGATAGCCTCATCGAGCGCCATGTCATTTCTCTGCACGCCCCTGGTTGCAAAGTACCATTACACCATGGCTAAGAAAACAGTAGTTCAGCGCGTCCAAACCGGACTGCGCATGGAGAAGCGAATCCTAAAAGTGCTCAAGGGACTCGCCGAGTACCACGACATTACTTTGGGTGACCTGTTGGAGGGCATCGTCCTCCACGCCTTTGAAGGAAAAGCACCGCCGTTCTCGCCAGAAGGACTAGCGGCGATTGAGGACCTTAAGCGCGTTTACGGACTTGATCTTAACGCCAGCGCGAGCCACCGCCTGGTAGAGCAAAGTGATCATAACGATGAGGAAACCAATGATTCGTAAATCCATATTCTCGACTTTGGATTACCACCCTGAAACCGAAAGAACCCTAAGTGATGTCTATCGGGCTGCCCATCAGCACGCACAGCTTGCTGAAGAGTTGGGCTAAGATAGCCTTTGGCTCGCCGAGCACCATTTTCACAACATCGGGTCGGTACCCAACCCCGCAGTTCTGCTTAGTTCCTTAGCGCAGACCACGCGAAAATTGCGCCTTGGACCCGCTGTAGCAATTTTGCCTTTTCGGAATGCGACTACCATTGCTGAGGACTATGGGATGGTCGATACTCTGTCTAATGGGCGCCTCAACATGGGGGTGGGTCTAGGCAACTCCCAGGGCGAATTTGAGAAGGCGAAGATCGACTTCGACGGTCGCAGAACTGTTTTTGAGGAGCGGCTGTCTGAACTCAAAGCCTGTTGGAGCGCTCCATACGATGTGAGCTTAGAATCCCTGAACGTTCGGCCTGTCCAAACGCCAAATCCGCGCGTCTATGTTGCGACGAACTCACCAGATCGCGCCTACCAAGCAGGGCAAGAAGGTGACTCCGTGCTCACAATTGTCCCGCCCGTTGCCCCTGATTTATCGGCTTTGGAGTCCGTTGTGCAAGCGCATGGCCGTGGATTGTCCGAGTCCGATGTGGACACCACGGTCGCTGAACTGGTCGCCACCGTTTACTCACACGCTGCTCAGTCGGAAGCAGACGCGTTCGAAAACGCCACCACTTCATTCGGCGGATTTATGAAGGCAGCCACGGGAAACGAAATACCAGACCCACAGGCTCTTTGCCAAGCGTTGGTGGCTAACAATGCAGCGCTCGTTGGCACATCAGATCAAATCGCCGCGCAGATCAACCAATACCAAAAACTTGGGGTTGAGCATCTTTCGTTCCTTTGCAACTTCGGCGGCATGACCTCTGATCAGGTGGCGGAGAGCATCACTTGCCTGGCGGAGGCTTGAGATGAACGGCGGTGCAATTGAGATCGTCGCCGCGCCAAGTGGTAGCGGTTCGAACGTTAACTAGCCACGTACGTCTCTTTCTGGCCGAAATCGGAAGCAGGACCGGGTACGCTGGATGCTGGCTATCGAGAAAGTGATCGTTCGACGACGAGGATCGACCGGCCATTAGCGACCCTGAGGCGACATTTCGAAGTCACCAGATCTGAGATAACCTCTTCGTATTCATAGGAGGAAAATCATGACGTTGATGGAAACGGCTCAGTTGTTGGGTAATTTCGGAGAATTTTTCGGAGCGATCGCCGTAGTGGCAACGCTGATTTTCCTTACCCTACAAGTTCGCCAGAACACGCGACAGATAAGACGTGCAGAAATGAATGCTGCCTCTACGCAATTTTCATTGCCCCGAATGGCCATCGTCTCTAATCGAAGGCTAGCGGAACTGATCAACAAGGCGACGCAAGCACCTGATGAGATTGACCAGGTCGATCAGCTTCAACTCGACATGTGGCTGGGGGAGCAAATGAACGCGATGTTCCACGCATGGGAAAGATCACATACAGGATCGTTTGAGAAAGAATTCTGGGAGACGACAACGAAACCTGGGTTAGCTCAGATCCTGGCGGTTGCTGCCGCATCGAGGTGGTGGGATCAGAATCGACTTGGCTTCCTCCCGGAGTTCCGAGCTGAAGTTGATCGGATGCGGGAGGTGCAGGCTAACCCCTAGAAGGTCGGTTCCTGGCCGAAATTTGACGGTCAGATTTGGCTGGAGAACGTCGGCAATTGAGAAAGCTGCCGTTCGACGACGAGGGTTGACTGGCTCTTGTCGACCCGGAGCTGACGATCGCAGAACCATCCGTTAGCATCACAAGAGAAGAAATTGAGGAATACTAAGCATGCAACTCAGTGACCTGGGCTCGATCGGCGAATTCCTTTCGTCTATCGCTGTGCTGACAACGCTCGTTCTACTGCTTGTGGAATTGAAGCGAAACAACCTAATCGAAAGGCGCCAAAATGCGAAACAGTCTGCACGTGATAACGGTATCGCATTGCAAGCGATTTTAGCGGCAGATGTGTCCGAGATATTCATGCGTGGCAACACCGAAGGCCTTGGCGCGCTCACAGATCATGAGAGATACAGGTACGATATTGCTTACTACATCTGGCTTCAGACAATAGAGGCTGCGTATGCCGATTTCCGCAAAGGGCTCTATCCAGATGAGAGCATTGCACCGTGGGCGAATTCGGTTCAGGGGTTTTTGTCTTCAACCGGCGGCACAGCCTGGTGGGAAGAGAGGAAATTTTGGTTCAGCCAGGAGTTTCGGTTGGACGTGGATAGGTTACTCGCTTCTGATAACCCTGAAGCAGCTTTTTCGGGTCATGCACAATCCATGGACTAGCGAGTTGGGCAGCGAAGTACCGGGATCAAACATTTCGAGATTAGGCTGACCAAGGTCAGCTTCTGGCCGAATCCCGCCTGTCGAGCTGAACTGTGGAACATCTGCCAACGGGGAACCCGCATTCGTTTCGTAATCTACTTCAAAATGCATGGCAAAGCTGACGTACGCTAGAGCTGCGACACAGGCTCAGTTCGACCCAAACCAGACGGCTAGCGCACTCGACGTCTGGACCACAGGCCAGGAAAGCTTAGGTCGCCGGGCCCAGGCACCATCTCAATCGCTGGGTGAACAGGTAGAGGCACAACAGCGCGAAAGCGCCATGCAGGACCACATCAACAAACAGTTCATCCGCAATCGCGAGCGCAACAGCAATGGCCAAGTGAAAGCTGAAGAGGATACCCAACACCGCACCGGCAGCCGTGAAACTATCCCGATGGGGCCAGGTCCAGAAAACGGCACTGCCAACCGCAAGCGCGACAAACCCATAGTTCCAGGCCCACAACACCGCGCTGGCGTTTCCCGCGTCGACAAGGAATTCTGGCGTCGCAAACAGGGCAAATGCGCCGACGCTTTCGATCAATAAGTTCGCAATTAGAACAGCGGAATAAACTTTCTTCATGTCGCGAGCCGTCAATGTGCCGAACCCTTTGGCACCGTCTATCATGTCAGATCAGAGCTATCACTGGATAATCACGGCGCATACCAGATCGGCGAGGTATAAGCTCGTTCCTGTAGCGTCATTTTGGTGTCTGGATCTGGTTCGTCACCAAAATACTTTGCATCGTATGCCGTCCATCGCGGTGTGGGAATTTCTAGCACCCGCACATAGTAGACAGCGGGCTGCGACGCATCGAACTCCGGGTCTTGCCAGTACGCTACGAGCTCCGCATCTCCAATGGAGTTTTGCCAGCTTGCTTCGGCTACGTTGACCGTATTGCCTACTGCAGGTAAACGCCCATCCGGCATCATCGTTCTTTCCTGGGGATCGCTCCAAGCCACATTGAAAATCTTCTCATGGGTGCCCCCGTCGGCATCTAACCAGCCCTTGATGATCTGAATACGGTCCAGATGGCCGCTCAGTGGATCCTTCATCGCCCCCACGAGAAACTTCGGTGCGGTCATGCCTTCGACCGGATGCAGCGTTCCACCCATGGGTACTCCGCGCGAATAGCCGCTAACTGCGAGTTTTTGGAAGCTCTTGTCTGATTCCGAAAAGGTCCATCCACCGAAGAATCGAACCGTCATCCGCGGCCCGGTGGTGGCATATACCTCTCGCCGCTGCACGGCGTCCCAGATCGCTTCTCGGGTATTTTCTTTCGCCCAAACAGCGGCATATCCAGATGAACTCATCTCCCATGTGTACCATCTATCTTCTGAGTCTCTGTTGACCATCGGCGTGTGCATGCGATTCGGTACGGGCTCTTCGTGGGTGAATTTACCGAAGAAGTAGTTTTCATCGGCGGTCGATAATCCAGTGTGTGTGTCGGTCGATCCCACCATGCCGAATCGATACGGATTTTCACCAAGCTGTCGTTCGAGCTTCAGACCATTCTTCAGGGCTTCTCTCGCATACTCGTAAGGCAACATCTCCGGCGTTTTGAGAATTGCCAGGCTGGCGTTGCCGCGATCCCAAGTCTCGAAGTCGGCGAATTCATCATCCGGCGACAACGCAGGATGTGCTTCGCTGTCACCCTTAATCTGAGTGACTTCGAAAAGTGGCTCCCAGCGGGCTCGAGTTCGAACATACTCAGCATCGATCGCCAGCCCGGTGTTGGGATTGGTTTCTACCGGAAACATTTGCCCGTTCGACAGATTGCCGTTGTGCGCCAACGCTAATACCTTACCGCCAGTGGATTCCTCGTAGCGTTGCATCCACTTCCATAGATCCTGGGGATTAATGCTCTTGTTGGCGGTAAACGGCATCATCTTGCGGGCAGTCTGCGCACCACCGCGATAGAGCACATTACGATGCAACTTGTCACCGCTTTGGGTGGGAGTCCACTCATAGCCAATCAACGCGGTGAATCGTCCGGGCTGGTTGTAACGATCGGCTGTATCCACGTAGTCTTCCCAAACTGAACGCATGACCGCCTTATTCAAGAGCGGTCCCGTATAGTTTTCGTCAATCAGCACCGAAGTAATGACGCCAATCGCTTCAGCGGTGCCACTACCACCGGAAATGAGTTTGGCTCGCAGGTCTTGCAGCTCATCGTTCTCCATCAATTTGGGATTGCCACGAATCAACTGATCCACCACGCCCATCGCATCGGAGTGGTCGGACACCACGAGAAAATCCAGAGGCCGCGCTAACTGAGCCTTCTGCCCAGTACTGGTCACCACCTCATCGCCGCGGGCGAATTCGTAGGATTTGGCGGCGTCGAGCGTGACACCCAAGACCCGGGCATCCAACGAGTTGGTGGTGTGAAGGTGCGTGTCACCCCACAGCACCTCGGTTGGGTAGTCTGTAATGGAATATACCGTATTCGCTTTTTCAGCGGCGCTTGCAGCGAATACCATCATTGCGACAGCCGCCAAAAAGATGGAACTCCCCGATTTCGACTTAGTAGTCACCCGCATGCTTCCCCCGACTATGTCTTACAACGACGTTCGCCGCATTTTTACCGTATTTCTAGATGATTAGCGAATAGCACAGGTGGTAAGGCGTAGGACCCGGTGGATGCTTCCTCCAAACTGGTTCGAACATCCATTACTTCCTGAGGCTCTACCCTCGTTTGATTCAATTGTAGTTTAATGTGGCACTGGGATTTGCCGAGTAGGGTGTTGCAAGAGAACTTCTGGACAGAGCTGCGTGAACGCAAGGTCATCCGTGTGCTTGTTGGGTATGCAGTGTCCTGCTTTGTCGTTATTCAAATAATCGATGGCGTGGGCGAGCCTCTCGGGTTGACGAATAGCCACATTCGGCTGGTGCTGATCGCTATGTTAGCGCTTCTACCCTTGGTCATATTCTTAGCTTGGGCACTTGAGCTGTCATCCAAAGGGCTGGTTTTAGACGGGCGAACCAGATTTGGTGTTGGCATAGCTTCTTCATGTTTACTGACACTCGCCATAGCCACAGCATCTTGGGTTCTGTTTATTCAAGCTGATGATATGCGGTCGGAACCCCCCGACCCCAACTTTGGTGATACTCACAAGAAAATCGCGGTTCTCCCGTTCACAAATATCATCGACGATGCTGCGCAAGACTACTTCGTAGATGGCATGACAGAGACGCTCATAACAGAGCTTGCCCAAGTCAGGAGTCTTCGCGTGATATCGCGGACATCGGTCATGCGCTACAAAGGGTCAACAAAGGGTGTTACAGAAATCGCTCGGGAACTCGGAGTCTCAGCTATCGTAGAGGGATCAGTCCAGCGGGCCGATGGCAAAGTCAGCATTGTCGCGAAGTTAATCGATGCGCTAACGGACGAACCCCTGTGGGCCAATCGTTATACGGAGTCGCTCGATAATGTGCTTCAGCTACAGGCAAATGTTGCACTGGACATAACACGCCAAATTGATGTAGCACTGACTCCAACCGAACGATCGAAACTAACCACAACCCCTACCGTCAATCGCGACGCACTTGATGCGTACCTTAGAGGCCGTCATTTCTGGGAACAGCGAACCCGGTCGAGCTTTGAGCGTGCGCTGGATTACTTCGACGAGGCCATCGCACTCAAACCGGACTTTGCGCAAGCCCATGCGGCGATCGCCGACGCACACGCGTTGATGGCTATCTACGAATATGAGAATCCACGTACCTCCTACCAACGAACTCGATCTGCAGCACTGAGCGCAATCGCACTGGACCCCACGATTGGAGAGCCGCACTCTGCTCTAGCAATGGTATATACCTTTCTTGATCGCGACTGGAAGCTCGCCGACGAAGCATATCAGCGTGGCATCGAGTTGAGCCCTAATAATCCAAACACGCATCTCTTCTATGCTGTCCACCTCCTCGGCGCTGGGGATTTGGCGAGCGCTGAGGCAGAGATCGAAACCGCACAAGAATTGGATCCACTAGTACCCCTTGCGGGATCTTTTGAAACACAACTTAATTATTATCGGCGCCAACCACAACGAGCAATCGAAACCGCCAAAAGATCTCTAGAACTCAACCCCAATTTTCCCGCGACCCTGTGGCACTTAGGAGAGGCCTACCTTGCTGCAAATCAAAACGCTGAAGCTGCGCGCACATTTGAACGTATTGCAGACTTAACTGGGCGCCACCCAATGTTCTTAGCCCATTTGGGACAGGCTTATCTCCGCCTTGGTCGTACCGATGAGACTCAAGCCATCATTAGAGAAATCCAGACCAACACAGAAGATCCGGCTGTAGAGGCTGGGCGCCTCGCTCGCATATACGTAGAACAAGGGGATAACGATCGCGCCGTTGCAGCTTTGGTCCAAAGCCTACCTGCAGCACAACGGCAAATCTTGGACCTTGCTCGAGGTCCAAAGTGGGATCCTCTACGGTCACATTCTGGATTTCGAGAACTACTCGCAGAGCTAGGGTTTGCGGGGTCGAAGTAACAATTTGATGATGCCCAGTTTCGTTATCTAGCTCCGTTCTAGCTGTGGCCGCTTTACTATGAGACGATGCTTGATATCCAGAATCTGGGGTGAAATCCAAACCGCGAATGCCTTCAGCCACCACCCCAGTAAAAGGCCGCCTGCCCACTAGCACGTTGTTCGCCTACGGAATTTCGGATTTTCCCGTCATGTTGGCGACCATGCCAATGATGTTGTACATGAATTTCTTCTATTCCAACGAGTTCGGCCTGGATCTCGTAGACATGGGGACGATGATGCTGCTCGCACGCATCTTTGATCTGCTCACTGACCCGCTGGTGGGCTATCTATCGGACCACACAAAGACACGATGGGGTCGGCGCAGACCGTGGATGGTGGCATCAATCCCTGTCTTGATGGTCGGCATTTACAAGGTGTTGATTCCAGATGAAGGCGCAGATCTTTGGTATCTGTTCACCTGGTTGATGGTGTTGTGGCTCGGTTGGACCATGCTCATGATCCCCTATTACGCATGGGGTGCTGAGCTGACACCCGACTACGACGAGCGCTCTAAAGTCACCGGCTGGCGGGCAGCCATGGGCAGCGTTGGTCAACTTGTTGCCATCAGCTTTCCGGTAGTGATGGCGACATTCTTCACGCTCGATGGGTTCAGCGAGATTATGCGCATTACCGCTTATGCAGCACTTGTGCTGACGCCTGTGTGTGTCGGTTATACCGTCTGGCGTGTGGATGAAAAGCCAAACGCTCAAGCCCCATCCATGCAGCTGTTCGACGGCCTAAAAGTGATGTTCAGAAATGGCGCTTTTCGCTGGCTCGTGATCGCCTTCATGACCTCTAGTTTGGGCGTGGCAGTTTTGATGCCATTGAATGCGTTCTACACCATCTCCGTACTGGGCGCATCGCAGAATCTGGTGCCATTTCTAATGTTCTTCGGCACCTTCGCCGGCATGGCAGGCATTCCATTTTGGATTGCGATGTCTAGAAGATATGGCAAACACCGCGCCTGGATTGGCGGATTCTTGTTGGTAGCGGCGTTCAGCCCGATGTATCTGTTCTTCGGACAAGGTGACTTCTGGCTGATGGTACCGTTCGCGGCGATCAGCGCATTCGGCACCGGATCCTTTATTGCCTTGCCTAATTCCATGAAAGCTGACGTGATCGATATCGATACGGCACGCACAGGCGAGAACCGGGCAGCGCAATACTTTTCGGCTTGGTCTCTGGCGACCAAAGCGGCCACCAGTTTTGGCGCAACACTGGGATTGTGGGCACTTGGCTGGGTGGGCTATGAAGCCAGTGAAGGAGCGCTGAACACACCGGAGGCCATACAAGGCTTGAGATACGTCTATACCTTCCTGCCGACTTCAATTTTCATTCTTGCCGCGCTCATCATCTGGAACTATCCGATTACCAAAGAGCGCCAGAGCCGCATTCGCGCCGCTATCGACCGGCGAGCGATACGCCGCGCAAGAATGTCCACGTAAACATCGTTTCAACTCAACCCAAGGGTCAGCCATGCGGATCGCAGACATAGAGAATCCTACCGTCCCCTACTTTCGAGGCAATTTTGCCCCGGTACAGGTAGAACATAATGAACTTTGCGAGAAGGTGATCGGTGAAATCCCCCAGGCGCTGAACGGCGCGTTCCTTCGCATCGGCGCCAATCCTGTGTTCGTCAACGACCCAGAGTCTTACCACCCCTTCGCCGGAGACGGCATGATCCCTGAGGTCGTGTTTGATCGCGGTAGCGTTACCTACATCAATCGTTTCGTAGAAACCGATGGACATCTGGCCGAACAGGAAACAGGCCGGGTTATCTGGGACGGCTTCAAGACAGACCCGGAAGACGCCAAGAAGTACGGACCCGCGAAGAATATTGCGAACACCGCCATGATTTTCCACGCCGGAAAATTCCTCGCTTTGCAGGAAGGCGCGCACCCGTTCCACCTGCAGCTACCGAACCTCGACCCAGTAGGCGAGATTGACTACAACGGGCGTCTCAATCACCCCTTTTCCGCCCACCCGAAAATCGATCCTCGCAGCGGAGAACTGGTCACATACGGTTACAACGTTACCAACAAACCGCACTGTCAGGTTTCGCTGATCACCAAGGATGGCGAACTCGTCCATACAACCGGGGTCGACATCCCCAAACCCGTGATGATGCACGACTGCGCGATTACTTCGAATCACACAATTCTTATGGATTTGCCCTGTGTATTCGATTTCGCACGCATGGCCGAAGGCAAAAGCATGTTGTACTTCGAACCGGAAAACGGTTCTCGCTTCGGCATTCTTGCCCGTGGTGCAGAAGGCTCTGATGTCAGATGGTTCGATGTGGCTAGCTGCTATTGCTACCACACAGTCAATGCGTTTGAAGAAGGTGATGAAATTGTTGTGGAGGGATGCCGTTCAGAACGCAACAGCATTGGCGACGAGGACAAACCCAAGCCAGGCGATCGTCGCGATTTACCAATGCTGCATCAATGGCGCTTTAACCTAAAAACTGGTGAAGTGAGCGAGCGCCCTTTAGATGCCGAGTGGGGAAGTGAATTTGCGCGGATCAACGAAGACTTCATGGGCGTACGCAACCAGTTTACTTATGCCGCAAGAATTGCAGGAGACACCCTCGAATCAGGCTTCGACGGCATAGTTAAGTATGACCTCGTCAATGAAACCAACCTGCACTACCCCTACGGACCGGGTCGCCTGGGTGGTGAACCCATCTTCGCACCCAAGCCCAACGGCGCAAACGAAGACGACGGCTGGGTGATCGCCTTCGTTTGGGATGAGCAACAGCAGCACAGCGAGTGCATTGTCCTGGACGCAGCTAAGTTCGAAGATGGCCCGATTGCACGCGTCATCATGCCCGCACGAGTCCCCTTTGGTTTTCATTCTGCATGGGTAGATAAGGAGCTGTGGAATGCTCAGCTATAGCGGATGTTCGTAACTCGCGCCGGTTGAAGATTCATACAAACTGAGCAAGCCGGTTCAGGCTACGGTTTCGAGATAGAAACTACCTATGCTTCATACCTAACAGGCGGTCGAGATTGCTTAACAGTCACCCGCTCACCTGTGCGCGACTCAGGATAGTAATCCCATACAGCGTGATGATGCACCGCTCGGTTATCCCAAAGAACAACAGTGTTCTCTTGCCATTTCACGCGGCAGTGAAAACGCGTGTTGGACTCAATGTGCCGATACAGCATAGTTAACAGTGCATCGCTTTCGGCGCCGCTCAACTCATTTATGCGGCTGGTAAAGGGCTCATTCACGAATAGTACCGGTCTTCCAGTTTCTGGATGAGCAATAACCACCGGATGGTTGGCCTGGGGATACGTCTCGCCCGGCTTGATTTCGTAACCATAGCGTCGCAGATCCTTGTAGCCATCATGAAAGGCGGTGAGACCTTGTAGCAAGACCTTAATCGGCTCTGACAACGTGTTATACGCTTCGTACATGTTCGCGAACAGTGTATCGCCACCGCCAGATGTTGGCACTTCGGTAATGTAAAGCGCAGAAGCCAGCGGTGGTATTGGCTCACAGGAAAGATCTGTGTGCCACGCCTCTCCGTTAGCAACGTTAGTCTCAGCAGTAATCTTGATATTGAAGATTTCCGGATCTCCCGGCGCACCCAGATTGGTTTTCGCCGGGTGTGTCTGCAGCTCACCAAAAGTCCTACCAAAGGCTTTGTGCTGATCTCGGTTAATTTTCTGATCACGAAACACCAATACCATGTGTTCCAAAAATGCCAGGTGGACGTCCGCCAGGGTAGACTCATCCAAGTTTGCGAGGTCCGCGCCGCTAACCTCTGCCCCGAGTTTCGGCGTAATCGTGCTAACGGCGATCTTTTTGTACTTCATAAAGCAGTGTACTACCCAGGCCCACCGTGGAGCCCTTCGTTGCAACGAGATAAGTGGACATACTGTCGCACCATAGTGCCAATTTCCAGCTCTGGTATATTGGAATCAGTATTCGACAGGACAAACCAGCAGTGCGATTCGCTATATTGGTGCTCATCGCGGTATTGGTTGGGTGCCGGGACGAAGAACCTAGCTCCGCAGGAAGCAACCCCGCAGCCAAGGCTGCTGACGCAAAAGCCGCCTCCCCCTAGACACCTCGAGTACGACCGAGAAAAACCTCTATTTCGGTGATCTACACGTTCACACCTCCATATCTATGGATGCGCTTTTATGGGGCAATCGTAATGGTATGGCGCAGGCTTACAAATTTGCTCGGGGGGAGCCAACAACCCTTCCTTCCGGAGCGACAACGCAGATCAGTGCGCCCCTAGACTTCGTCGCCATCACCGATCACGCAAGCTCGTTCGAAACAACTGAATTCTGTTTTTCCGGCGCTCAATATTCCGACAAGCGCAACCAGTGTGAGCGCTTCAAAAAGCCATCTAACGAGTACTTCGAATTGGCCATGAAGCGGTTAAGAGAACGGCCGGTCAGGCGCTACTCAGGGTTCTGCGAGAACGACGAGAATCTCTGTAAAAAAGCGAACGGTAAGACTTGGAAACGCGTCAAAGACGCCGCAAACGCTGCGAACGAGCCGGGAAAATTCACGGCGTTCATCGCCTACGAGTATTCCCCTGCCCTCACCAAACAAGGAAAAATTCATCGCAACGTCTTCTTTCGCGGCACATCAGCACCCGACAACCCCGTCTCGATCTACGATGCCGCAACAGAAGTAGATCTTTGGAAGAACCTACAGCGAACTTGTATGGGCGATTGCGAGTTTCTGACGATCCCACACAACCTAAACCTGACCTGGGGTTACGCCTTCGCCATGCAAACCATAGATGGTGATCTGTACACAGATGACGATCTCAGGCTGCGGGCGAGTGCTGAACCGCTAGCCGAGATCTTTCAGAGCAAAGGCGCATCTGAGTGTGCTCTTGGTCTCGGCTCGACCGACGAAAAATGTGGTTTCGAACAACTACTGCAGCCTTGTGTAGAGGGAGAGAGCGAGGCGTGTGCTCTTCCAAGCTCCTATGCCCGCGAAGGTTTGAAGCTCGGACTAGAGCTTAATCGCGATAAGGGATTCAACCCTTTCAAAGTTGGTTTCATTGGCTCAACAGACACTCACAACACGAACCCCGGCGATACCGAGGAGTGGGACTATCAGGGAACCATGGGCATGCTCGACGACACGCCGGTAAAACGCTACAGCAAAGACCAAAAGCGTCACCCTCGATCCAATCGCAACGTGCTCTACTACAACCCTGGTGGTCTGGCTGCCATATGGGCGCAAGAGAATACTCGTGAGTCGTTGTTCGACGCGATGAAGCGGCGCGAGGTCTATGCCACCAGCGGCACCCGAATCAGATTGCGTGTGTATGCCGGCTGGGATATGGAGGCAAAGGCGCAGAGCTTAAGTAATATCGACCAGCCCCCACCCGCAGACATTGTGCCAATGGGAGGGGATCTTTCGTCTACTGGCGTCCAAGAACCACCACAATTTTTTGTTTGGAGCATCAAAGACGCCCATGGCGCCAACCTGCATCGCATTCAAGTGATCAAGGGCTGGGTGGAATCAGGTGATCGCAAAGAAAGCGTCCAAGATATTATTTGCTCTGACGATGCTGTACCCGACCCATCGACAGGACGCTGCCCTGATAACGGCGCCACGGTTGACCTGGCTACGTGCAAACCAAACGATGATGCAGGCGCAGTTGAACTCAAAGCGATGTGGACAGACGAAGCATTTGACCCTGGGCAGCACGCCTTTTACTACTTTCGAGTGATCGAGAATCCTGTTTGCCGCTGGAGCACGCACGATGCACTGAGAATCGCTAAAGAACTCAAACCACAAGTGAGCGGATTGATCCAAGAACGCGCCTGGTCTTCCCCAATTTGGTACACCCCTAGGTAAGAATCAAACCCTGGCTGACTGAAAGCGCCGTTGGGCTTAACCAAGGCATCGGCCAAGCCCGTACAACATGGTTAACCCTAGCGATTAGACAGTGTAATTTTGGCAGCCTTGTTCGGAGCAACCAGCGCATTCAATACGTCAAACTCTAACGAGATCGCCGCGTCTTGGTTATTCACGTTGATCGACACGTCGGTAATTGCATTGGGCGCGACTTCCAATATCGAAGCGTGCTTGCTGAGCTTTTGCTTCGAACGTTGGCGGAGCTTAAATGGCGCATCAGACGCATTGCGGATTTTGACCGTTAGCCCCCACTGCCCTTTTTCTACGGACTCGATGGACAATGACGCGGCCAGCAGTTCGTTCAAGTGTGCTTCTCTTCCAATAAGCATATCCTTCCACCACACGATTGAACGCCGCTCAAACAGCGCTTCGCGCATGGCGTCCATTGACTTTCCGTTGGCAAGCACCAGGGTGACCGGCCGGTGGCCGGGGTTGTGTTCAGCCTCTGGGCGATAGTCCCACTCAATCAGCTCGTGCACATCCGAAACACCGATGAGCGCTAGGTTGTGCTTTAGGGCAAGACGATGGGCGTTCTCGTAGTAATGATCGCCGTTCGCAATTTCGACCCCATGCAGTAGTCCGCTTTTCGCAGCCGCCTTGTGAAATTTGTTGAGCCCGGCATCGACCTTGTCAAAACTCGGGTGGTTCCAAAACACGAATGCACCTTGCTCGTTGGCTGCCTCCAACACTTTGCGCGGATCGATCGACGACGCGAGCCCGTAGTTCATCACCGCTTCGTAGGTACCCGGACTAGGGTACGGCCGCCAGATGGTTTTTCCGTCTTCTTCAGCGGCGTGGGCACCTCTAAATATCTCGCCGCTTCGAATTGAATATTCTTCCGCTTCTTCGCGCGTGTCGAACTGCACACTAGGTAGCGGTTCATTCTCGGAGCGTTGCTTTACCAAAGGGTTGGCATCTTTGATGAATACAGCGTTGATATGCCCGGGAGGCCCTACGCGCGTTATCTCGACTCCAGGAATGACCGCGAGCGGGTGCCCATCCGCGGCTCGCAGCGCTTCTTCATACGCACGGTTGCGATCAGGATGGGGGATATCGGAAAGATGGGGTTGAAACTCCAAATGCTCGGTAATCGCTAGTCCATCGAGCCCGTCTCGCAGCGCCTCAGAAACCCTTACCGTAGGCCAAACGTGGCCATCTGAGAATACAGAGTGGGTATGCAAATCGAGGACGAGGGTTTGATAGTTTTGCGTATCTGGGAACTGGATGTGGCGTTCCGGACTGGGACCTGCTCGCGCTGGGCCATGTGCCGATGAGGAAACACTAGCTGCAAGTGCGAGAATCGAGCAAAGCAAGCGTATCGATGTGGACATAGCCACTCCTTAGTTCCTCGGTGTTTGAGGTTCGTGGGCGCGAAGCGGTAGAACATAGCATAGGG
>JBPCXR010000189.1:0-20087 GCA_051027215.1 Pseudomonadales bacterium
GGAAACTCGATCAGATATTGCTGTAGCGGCGCTACACCGAAGGTGTAGCGCACCTCGTAGGATGACAATGCGCCATCCTCACCATCGGTGGTTATGACTGGCGCGGCTGCAGTTCCCGAAAACTCTGAGCGCACACCGGCGACCTCAAGTACGGAGCCATCGAACTGACCCAAAACCGTCTCTGGCTGCGCTAGCTGCATAGCGGCATGGTGGTGAGAATTACGCCAGGCTTGGTACTGCGCCTGGTGGCAGCCCGCACAAGTGTCGGAGCCAACGTGAGTTGCAGCAGCAGAAACATTGCCCTGCAGCAAAGCCCCAGTCTCTGCGTTTTTCTGCGCACGGTCTGAGGACTTCTGCGTGGGAGCTTCACTACAACCCAGGGCTAAACCGGCGAGCAGCGTTAATGTGAGTCGGTGGTGCCTGAACATTGGCAGAGTATACGCGGGGGTATTACCATTCCTGGCACTCGCGCTGCTGCCTGATGAATTCATGGGACTACGCCGACCCAGGGGTTTGCGGCAATCCGCAAGAAACGCATCCTGCTACAGCAGGCCAGCAACCCGCTGTTCTAGGGTACAAAGGCGCCTGGTTTTTGACGTTGCGGAAATTCCTTGAACGTCGCCTTGAACTGCGCCACTTTGGCCATGGCCGGCACGAACAGAAACATGTGTTCGGCCCACCACTGGTAATAGCCTTCGCTTTCATGATCCATACGTTCGAACGGATCCTGCCGTAGGTTAAATAACCTGGGTGCACGCAGAGGAATCCATGGGTCGATCCAGGTTTCGGCACCGTGGGCACGCTGTTCCTTGAAAACGATCTTATAGTCGCCATCGCGGATTGCTACGATGTCACCGGTGTCGGAAGTATAAATGAACTCTTTACGCGGACCTTGCTTCGAAGTGTCTTCGAAGTGGGGTAGAAAATTGAAACCATCTAGGTGCACTTTGTATGTACGGTTGCCAACCCGCATGCCCTTCTTCAACTTCTGCTTAACGTCGGTGTCACCCACCGCTGCCATCAGCGTAGGCAGCCAGTCCTGGTGGGAGATGACTTCGTTGGAGACTTGATCTGGCTTTATGCGCGCGGGCCAGCGCACCATCAATGGCACCCGGTAGCCACCTTCCCAGTTTGAGTTTTTTTCACCGCGATACGGCGTATAGCCGCCATCGGGCCACAGCAATAGCTCTGCGCCATTGTCTGTCGAATACATGACGATGGTGTTGTCAGCAATACCCAGCTCATCCAGTTTGCCCAACAGTTGACCTACATGGCCATCGTGTTCCGCCATACCGTCTGCATACAGCCCTTGTCCGGTTTTGCCTTGCACCTCGGATTTTAAGCGGGTGAACACGTGCATGCGGGTGGAGTTAAACCAAACAAAAAACGGCTTTTTGGAATCGTGGGCGCGATCGATAAAGTCCAGCGACGCCGCTAGAAACTCTTCATCCACAGTCTCCATGCGCTTGCGCGTCAATGGACCGGTGTCTTGAACTTTCCCATCAGAAGAGGCGCGGATCACCCCGCGTGGTCCGAAGCGTTTACGAAACTCTGGATCCTGCGGGTAGTCTGGGTGCTCCGGCTCCTCTTCGGCGTTCAGGTGGTAGAGGTTGCCAAAAAACTCATCGAAGCCGTGGTTGGTGGGCAAATGTTCATCTCGATCACCGAGATGATTCTTGCCAAACTGACCCGTCATGTACCCAAGCGGCTTGAGCAGACCTGGGATCGTCGGATCTTCAGGCTGCATGCCTTCTTTTGCACCAGGTAAACCCACTTTGGTCAACCCAGTGCGCATCGGATGCTGACCGGTAATAAAGCCGGCGCGGCCCGCGGTACAGCTCTGATCGCCGTAGGAGTCCGTGAAGATGATGCCTTCGCTCGCGATCCGGTCGATGTTAGGGGTCTGGTAGCCCATACGACCCATGTTATAGGCGCTGATGTTATACGGACCGATATCATCTCCCCAGATGATGAGGATGTTTGGCCGGTCCTGGGATGCGGCTTGGACCGCGCTCGCGGAAACCGCCAACAAAGCTACGCTCAGCCACTGGATGATCTGCTGTCGCATTCTGTGTTCCTTTGATTCTTAGTTATTCTTTACTGATTCAGCCGCAATAACGGGACTGTTATTTACCTTATGCGGATATTTTCGACACTGCAATACGCCCAATGGGCAATACTCACCAACCGAGTAAGAGCCGCCAACATGCCCTCAATCTGCGTCTACCCTCCCCCTAGAAATTCAATCAAACGCTGTTCCAGATAAGGAAAGAATGGGTTATGACGCAGGCGTAGTTGGCTGGTTGCGGAAACCGCCAGGAGATCACTTTCGCCCCGAAAAGCAACATTGCCAAGGAAGATGCCGTCTGAATCTGGGTCAGGGACTGCACCGTAGATGGGGTCGTTAGAAGGAAACGGCACAGCCACGTGAGACAGCGAGTAGGTGCGCGCCGGCCAACGTAACTCCAAGCGTTCGGTAGTGGTAGCCTCAGACTGCGCCGCTCTTCTAATCGCCACTAAGGCATCGGTTTCCTCATGAGCATTGGTCACTAGCGTGAGATCAACGGGCAAGAGTGGCCCTTGCAACAGCTGAGTCCGTACATCAGCCACCGGTTGGGCCAGCAATTGGCTCACGTCGGCGTTGCGATTGATGTCGAACGCCACCAGTTCGTGACGTTCGGGGGCCAGGCGCAAGAACAGTGCCTGTAGTACTGCAGGTGCAGAAACCGTTGCATCTGCCACCGATTGAAACGCCAGAATCGGCGGCATGCCAACCACGCCCTCTGATCCAGAGAGCGCTTGCAGCTGTTCACCAATGTGCAGGGTCAACTGGTAGACCTGTTTGCTGGCGTTAGCGGTGAAGGAGTTGTACTTGTAGGGATCGTACTCGGGCAGGATATCGGTCCACGCCAACTTCGCGAGCCCGGGCAAGGCCGAGATTCGTTCGAGCCAGACTGCCAGCGCCGCCAACGGAGAAACCCCTATGGCTGGGGATAACAGCACCAGTCCCGCGGGTTCCGGCAGCGCTTCGCCTTGTAAGCGCGCCGCAGCGTACTCCACCGCCAGCGCCGCACCCGTGGAGTACCCCACTATATAGAGTGGCGCATCAGCTTCGCTTTGTGACGCAAGGTGCCGCATGGCCAAGCGCATAGCAGCCATCCAGTCCTGATGTTTCGTACGCAGCAATGCTGCAGGAGCAGTACCGTGGCCCGGCAGACGCAACGCCAAAACGGAATAGCCCTGCCCATAGATGAGTTCAGCCAGCGACCGAAGGGAATAAGGCGCATCGCTAAGCCCATGCAGCAGCAGCACCGCGCCGCGGCTGTTCGGGTGCTTGCGCACCAGGGTGCGATTCCAATTAACGGCATAGCCACGGGCATCGGATCGGCTGTTGTTGGCGAAACGGTGGTAGCTGCGCTGCTGCGCCGCTGGCGCAAGGTCAAATACCTCAGTCTCCAATTCGCCGAATAGCCGCGACTCCAGCGCTAAATAGGCATTTAGGTCGGTAACCTCTTTTGCTTTGGAGGCCAAGAATTCCGACTGCAACGCTGCCACGTGCCAAGGCTGCAACTCCGGGCGGCCCTGCATCATCAACACAAGAACGACGATCAGCGTCAGCAGCACACCCAACAGGCCGTAGCTGAAGAACAGCAGCACATGTTTAGCAAAAGGCCGAAGCATGAGGTCGTACGCCTGAGGGTTTGGTCGCCAACTAGTAAAGGATGACGCTACCCAAGCGCCAGCGCTAACACCAGCCACAGTGTATATAATCGCCGCCACTTAGACATGGCTCACGAGCCCAGGAGGCCGAATTGGCTGATGCAGAAAACAAGCCAAGCACACCGGAGGCGTCCCACATTGCCATGACCTCCTACCTGCAGATTGCTGCGTTAACGCTATTGATTTACCTGTGTTACACCATCATTTCGCCGTTCATCAGCCTAGTGGTGTGGGGGCTGATCATCGCTGTCACTCTGTATCCTGCCCACTTATGGCTGAGCGAGAAATTGGGTGGTAAACAGGGCCGCTCGGCGACGCTGCTAGTGATCGTTGGACTGGTAACCCTGCTCCTACCCGTGATCCTCATGCTGGACTCCAGCGTCGATAGCGCCCGCGGGATTGCCACCGGCCTGCGCGACGGTACCATCGATGTGCCACCGCCCCGGGACGGCGTTGCTGAGTGGCCATTGGTCGGCGAACGAATCCACGGCGTGTGGAGTGCTGCCTCACTGAATTTGCAAGAGACCCTGGGACGCTTCGAAACCCAGCTCGCCAGTATCGGTGAGAGTATCTTGCGGAATCTCGGTGGTGCCGCATTGGGCATATTGCAATTCGCACTGTCACTGATCGTGGCCGGAATTTTTCTGGTAAAAGGCGACTCCGGCTACCAGCTCAGTCGCAATCTGGCATCCAGCGTGACGCCGCAACGCGGCCATGAATTGGTGGATCTTTCTATTGCGACCATTCGCAGCGTTACCAAGGGTGTGCTCGGCGTCGCCATTGTGCAGACCGCGCTTGCCGTAGTCGGGCTAGTGCTGATGGGGGTACCGGGTGCTGGCATCTGGGGTGCCATCGTTCTGCTGCTGGCGGTAATGCAGTTGCCACCCTGGTTGGTACTGCTACCCATTTCGCTTTGGGTGTTTTCCGTAGCTGATACGGTCCCGGCAACGATCTTCTTCATCTATTCGATGGTTGTGAGCATTAGTGACATGTTCTTAAAGCCGCTGTTTTTAGGCCGCGGCGTCGATGTGCCCATGCCCGTCATCCTGATCGGCGCCATCGGCGGGGCCATCGGTGCAGGCATCGTCGGGCTGTTCGTCGGTGCCGTCATCCTTGCCATCGGCTACGAGCTGCTCGTGGCTTGGATCTACCCGGACCTGGAGCAGGACCAGGTCCCTAGCGAATAGTGCTTGACTGCTTCAGACGAGCTGGGCTGACATTCGCGCTAGCGCTCGGCGGCTGCGCACCACTCGGGCCTGACTTTGCGACTCCGGACGCCGCCATGGGGGAATCTTGGTCTCAAGGCGCCGGTTCCGCTTTCATCGGTCGGCCTGCCGACGACGGCAACTGGTGGTCGGTTTTAGGCGATCCGGCTCTGGATCAGCTGATTGAGCGAGCCCTTGCGCACAACAACAATTTGCAGACTGCCGGCTTACGGGTACTCGAAGCTCAAGCCCAACTGGCCATCGCCAGAGGCAGCCGCTGGCCGCAAAGCCAGGCGCTGAGCGGCGGCGCCACCTGGATCGAAGCCAGCTCTAGCAATGCCAATACTCAATTCGGTGATCTAGACTTTGCACAATACGAGCTGGGCGCTGCGGTCGGCTGGGAGCTGGATTTCTGGGGTCGTTATCGTCGCAGCATCGAATCCGCAGACGCTGCTTACCTTGCGACCGTCGCCGCCTACGACAATTTCGTGGTGCTGCTGACTGCCTTAGTTGCCGAAACCTACACGCTAATCCGCACGCTCGAAGCGCAGCTACAAGTCGCCAAAGAAAACGTTACCCTACAGCGGCAAAGCTTCGATATGACCGATGCGCTGTTTCGTAACGGCGAACAGTCTGAGCTGGACGTGCTACAGGCACGCACGCTGCTGCTAAGTACCGAGGCCGCCATCCCGGAGTTGGAAACCGCGCTGGCACAGGCCCAGCACGCCATGAGCGTGCTGTTGGGTTTGACTCCGGGTGAGCTGCGCGCCTTGATCCCTGACGGCAGTGCAATTCCAACGGTGCCAGAAACACTAGCGGTAGGCATTCCCGCCGATGTCCTGCGGCAGCGACCGGATGTGCGCCAGGCCGAACAGCAAGCAAGGGCCCTGAATGCACAGGTTGGTGTGGCCCAGGCAAACCTGCGTCCGAGCTTTAGCCTGGTGGGTTCCTTGGGGTTGAGCGCGGCAGACAATACCAGCAGCACCGGCTCAGGAGATTCCGGATTCGACGCGCTTTTTTCCAGCGATAGCGTCACCTATGCGGCGGGACCAAGATTTGTCTGGCCGCTGTTCAACTACGGCCGCCTAAGCAACAACGTCCTGGTCCAGGATGCGCGCCTGCAACAAGCACTCGTGCAATACCGAGAAACAGTATTGCAGGCCTCCCGCGAGGTAGAGGATGCATTGGTGGGGATCATCGGCAGCCGTCGCCAGGACGCGGTGTTGACAGAAACAGTCGCCGTAGCTCGGCGTAGCGCCCAGTTGTCGATCGTCCGTTACCGAGAAGGCTTTGCGGACTACCAACGTGTGCTGAATGCGCAACAGGCATTGTTTAGTCAGCAGTTGCGGCAAATTGGCAACAAAGGGGCCGTGGTCCGTAGCCTGATTGGCTTGTATCGAGCACTAGGCGGCGGCTGGCGCACCCAAGTCGGGCAACCGCTGATTGACGATGCGCTCCGATCACAGATGCGCGAGCGGGTTAAATGGGGTGAGCGGCTCGAGCGCGCACCACAACGCTAATTTCCGAGCGAACGGATGCAGTAGGAGCACAATGACAGAGCAACAGATTGAAGACCCTGAATCACCCGTAAGCCCAGAGGCGCAAACAGGGGACCCGGTGCGTCGCTGGACCCTGATTCTGCTCGGACTAATCGTTGTCTTGTTTATCTGGCACCTCGCCGCTGATCGGCTAACCCCCTATACCTCCCAGGCACGGGTGCACGCCTTTGTTATACCCATCGCTGCAGAAGTATCCGGCACGGTCACAGATGTCCAGGTGGCAGGAAACGCGGCAGTGAACGCCGGTTCCGAGCTGTTTCGCATCGAGCAAGACAACTACGCCCTGGCAGTCAGCAATGCCGAGGCGTCTCTGCAAACCGCGCGGCAAGGTACCGGCGCTTCTAGCGCAAACGTCGATGCCGCCCGCGCCGCCGTAGGCTCTGCGGAAGCAGCGCTGCAGAAGGCCCGGCTGGACGTACGCCGCTTACGCCGGATTCGGGACGAGGCCCCTGGTGCCATTTCCGATCGTCGGTTGGAGTCTTCTGAGGCGAATTTTGTTGTTTCCCAACAACAACTCGCCGGCGCCGAAGCGAATCTTGAGCGCGCACTCCAGGATCTGGGCGCTACCGGTGAAGACAACTCCCGCATCCAACAGGCTCAAGTGGCACTGGCGCAAGCCCAGCTCAATTTGGAACGTACCATTGTTCGCGCCCCCGGCGCCGGCGTGGTAACCAATGTGCAAGTAGACAGCGGCAACTTCGCCGCCGCTGGACGGCCACAGATGACGTTCATCTCCACAGCTGACGCCTGGGTGCGCGCGGACTTCACCGAAAACAATCTAGGTCACGTAGACGTGGGGGATACTGCGGAGTTGATCTTCGATGTCTTTCCGGGGCGCGTGTTTACTGGCCAAGTGCGCAGCGCTGGGTTCGGAGTTTCGGTAGATAGTGCGCCACTGGGCTCTTTGCCTTCAATCAGTAACGACCGCGAATTTCTGCGCGACGCTCAACGTTTTCCGGTTGAGATTACCTTCGACATGCCAGACAGCAACGATCGACAGCGCCTGCGAGTTGGTGCCCAGGCTTCGGTCGTCATCTACGCCGACGAAGGCTGGCTTCTACGCATGTTGGCAAAACTGCACATTCGCATCGCTGGTCTGCTTAGCTATGCCTACTAGTTGTTGCCCACACAGCAGAACAACACTCGGCTGGCAACGGTGAACCTGGCCAGCCGAAGAACGCTGCGCCTGGCGTTGGGCACGGCGCTGTCGCTGTGGTGTTCCCAGGCGGCGCCCTGGACATTGTCGTATCTGGCGCCAGTCATCACCTTGTTCGTTTTGGCGCTGCCGCAGAGCGCTCCCGGCATCGGCGGTGGCATTAAGTTGTTTCTAGCACTGGTGCTCTCCGTCTGGGGCGGACTGGCATTGCTACCGCTATTGCTGCTGACACCAACCGCGGGTGCAATTGCGCTGTCGCTACTGCTGTTCGGAGTTTTTTATGCAACTGCTCGCGGCGCACCAGCCGCCCTTAGCTCCCTGGTCACCATTGGACTGGCGCTTACGGTAGCGGTGGGTTCGGTCTCTGTGGATCTGGTTTTACTGGTTGCCGAGGGAGTGAGCATCAGCGCGGCGGTAGGCGTGATCTTCGTCTGGATTGCCTTCGCGCTGATACCCGACACGACCCCCGGCGATCCGCCCACTGAGGAACCAGCCCCACCATCATCTTCAGCGGCGCCGTTACGCAGCGCGCTACGCTCGCTGGCCATCGTACTTCCCGTAACACTTTGGCTTCTCGTGTCGAGTGCCAGCGCCGGTTATGTGGGCGTGATGATCAAAGTGGCCAGCATGGGCCAACAAGCGTCTATGGACGAAACTCGAGGTGTCGCCCGTTCGTTGATTCTCGCAACGCTGACCGGCGGCCTGGCTGCCACCCTGGCCTGGCAACTGCTGCAGATCTGGCCAGCGCTATTGCCCTATACCTTGATTATCGGGCTTGCTGGATTGCTTTTCGGGGCTCGAATTTTTCACGGCAGGGGCCTGGCTCAGGATGGCGCAACTTGGTCTTATGCTTATCTGACCATGCTCATCATCCTTGCACCCGCGGTCCTCGACGGGCTCGGCGGCAGCCCAGCCGGTGCGAAGTTTTTCGATCGGCTGTGGATGTTCGCCGGTGCAACGGCTTACGCCATCATCGCCGTGGGTATTTTCGACGCATTTTGGCCTGCTCGCCGTGGCAGTCGTGATTGGGGGCGGAGTAAATTGCCGGAGTAATCAGAACAGATACTTCACCGCCATCTGCATCTGCAGAGCGTCTCCTGAACTGCCGTCTTCATTTTTGCGGCGACCCCACAACAGCTCACCGCCGATATCGACACGCTCAAACGGCGACCAGATGAGGTTAGCCGATGCACGATAGGTGCGCTGGTAAAAATCATCGGGTACGAAACTGGGATTGTTCAGTTTTACGAACCCAATAGTGAGCGACGAGCGCAACTCGGAATTCCACCAATGCTGGCCAGAAATGTACCCCGCCAGTACATCAATCAGCTCAAGGTCACCCGTCGGCGAGAACACACCATCAAAATCTCCAACGCTGCGAAGATCGTTTACATAGCGGCCATAGCCTTTGCCAGCATTTAGTTGGAAGAGAATCTTGTCACGACTGTTCCAACGCTGGGCATCGATTCGACCACTCAAGGACAATCCCCAGCCGGTGCTCGTTTCAGTGCGCGATGGATCGACATCCCATTGCGCCCGCACTTGTCGAAATAGCGCTGCTACGCGTAGATGTATATCATCGCCAAAATTGATCCGGCCGCTGGCAACCAAATCAGGAATCTGGCTGACACCTTCTCCGCCGGTCACTCTCGGCGCCGGATCTTCCAGCGAAACCGACATCTCGTAACGGCGCGCGATGCGCGGTTGAAAGCGCAACTGCGCCTGGCGCACGTTGATCCGGCCGTTCAGACCTTCAAAATCTATCTCTTCCGGTGATGCGGTAGGATCAACAAACCCCGACCAGGTTTTGCCGACTAGGGCATTTCCGCGCTGAGCAAACGCGTGTCGCAATCGGAAGGTATCGTTCTGCTCTGCAAAGTCAGCCTCGATAAACCCACGCAGCAGACCGACGTCGGTGGGTTCTCGCAGATCGAAGCTCAGCCGGGATTGAGACACAGTAATGTCGTTCTCTTCTTCAACACCGGGGGTATCAGTGGTGGGGATCGCGCCGGTAATGAATCGGTCCGTAATCGCCAGCGGATCAAAGCTCTGCACAAAGGCGGCTTTGACGAAGCCACCCCAACGCAACACCGCATTGGTGCCGGGCAGGCGTATCGCACCTGGCATGGAGTCGAGCACCGCTCGAGTTGGATCATCTTCTTGCGCATCGGCCCCATCCTTCCCGACATCATCCGTCGATAAGGATGTTGCATCTGCTACGGCAGCTTGCTGCTCACCGGGCGTTTCTTCGGACTCGGCAGTACTTGCGAGTGCTGGAACTTTGCTGGTCGACGTTCGCAGTGGGCTGGCGGCTCGATCATCCGGACTAGCCGGTGTCCGGAGCATGTTGAGCTCGCCCTGCATAACATCGATTCGCTGGCCCTGTTTGCGGATCAATGCTTTCTGTTCACGCAGCTCAGAAGACTGCTGTCGCACCAGAAGCAATATCTCATCGATTCGCGGGTCAGTGCTTTCGCTGCTCGTTTGCACAGCGTAAACAGGTACACAAAGTACCAACGTCAATGTGGCGATCAATATACGCATTCGACTGGCTCATTGGATGGACTGGGTCAATTTTACCATTCAGTCAAGCCGCGAGCGCTAGCATTCATCATATTGATTCGCTTCGACACGGAAGCCCTACAATCGATCTCCAGCGTGCGCCCTATGGTCAGACACCCAGCGTAAAGCGACCAACCGTGCAGCCAACCGCGAAGATCGGCAATTCAGCGCTGTAGTACTCGGTCGTCAACGGTCCACCCGCAGCTGCGGCCGCAGCGATATAGGTACGAATCTCGAATCCGCCCTGGCCCGCGTCTGCGTAAGTTTCTTCGTCAGTGTAAGACAGCAGCGCGTCTCTATCTTGACGCGCCAGACGATCTAGAAATTCCCGATCCCAAGCTTCATTGATCTTTCCGGAATCCGGCGTCGCCGGCCAATGAGAGATGCCGCCCGTACCAATGAGCGCAACTTTCTCCGATACTGCATCGCACGCTACGCGCAGCGCTTCGCCAAACGCCCAGGCGCGCGGTAGCGGCGTCAGTGGTGGACCTTGGCAGTTGATGTTGACTGGAATGATGGGTAGATCGTACTCCGGGGTCAGAAAGTGCAGCGGCACCATGATGCCATGATCAAACTTCCACTCCTCGGCGTAAGCCACATCAACGCTATTCATAACCGATACGGTAATGCGCTTCGCCAGGTCCGGCGCACCCGGCACAACCACCTTCTCGATCTTTAGCCACTCTGGATCTTCGATGGGTCCATGGTGTTTATCGCCCAGACCGATGCAATAGGCGGGCATGTTGTCCATGAAAAAGTTGGCGAAGTGTTCCGCTGCCACCACGATCAAAGCCTCGGCACCACTCGCACGGATGGCTTCGCCTTGGCGAGCCAACGCTGCATAAAGTCGATCGCGCTCTGCTACGTTCTCTACCAGGTGCGCGCGCCCAGTCATACCAGGCCCGTGACTGGTAACTCCGGCATAGACCAACGGCACTAGCGCTTACCCTCCACCGTAAACGATTGCCCACCACCGGTCATGGCATACACACCATCACGCACAGGCCCAAAGCGCTTTATGCCTTCTCGCATTAAGTCTAGGTAATCGAACCACTCGATGTTAAGAAAAGCCGCATAGTGCATGAGAATCTGGCCGTTGACTCCAAGCACGTACAGCAAACCGATATCGCTCTGCTCGATCGCGCCACGCTCCTCCTTACTGAGGTCGTAGTTCTTGAGCAGGCCGGGTAAATCAGCGTGATATGCAGACTTCACCCCATCGTCGCGGTTTAGGTTGTACAGCAACTTTTGCAGCTGATAGAGGCTCATTCACTCTACTCCGAGCTTAGGCACCGAGTGGGAGCCCATGGCAATACAAACGTTCTTAGTCTCCATGTAGAACTCAAAGCTATAGTCGCCACCATCACGACCGATGCCACTGGACTTCATGCCACCAAAGGGCGAAGGCAGATGCCGGTTGTTTTCTGAGTTGATCCAGACCATGCCAACGTCCAGGTCGCGGGCCATGCGCACTCCGCGGCCGCTATCAGAAGTCCACACATACCCCGCAAGCCCATACTGCACATCGTTTGCCATGGCAATGGCCTCAGCCTCTGTGGTGAACGACATCGCGGTAAGCACGGGGCCAAAGATTTCCTCCTGGGCGATGCGCATGTTGTTGTGGGCATCGGTAAATAGCGTGGGTGCGACAAAGTGACCCTTACCATCAAGCGGTTTTGCTTCGCCGCCCACCGCAATGGTGGCGCCGTCTCGTCGGGCCGTTTCGAAATAGCCGCAAACCTTGTCGAAGTGCCGTTGATGAATCAGTGGCCCCACTTCCGTTGCCGGATCCAGTGGATGCCCAACCTTTAGGTTTCTCACCCGCTGCGCAAGTCGCTCGAGGAATTCCTCGCGAATCGAGTCTTGTACCAAGAGTCGACTCGAGGACGTGCAACGCTCACCGTTCAAGCTATAGATCATGAACACCACGGCATCCAGAGCCTTATCCAGATCCGCATCTTCGAACACAATCACTGGGTTCTTGCCACCCAGTTCGAAATGCACTCGCTTTAGCGTCTCGGAACCTTGGCGCATGATCCGGCTACCGGTTACCGACTCGCCAACGAATGCCACAGCCTTAATGGCAGGATGTTCGGTGAGCGCTTTACCCGCGGTCTCCCCAAGCCCCTGTACCGTGTTCATCACCCCCGCAGGCAAACCAGCCTCGTTCAAGATTTCTGCCAATAACGCGGCGGAACACGGCGACCATTCCGCCGGTTTGTGCACCACGGTGCAGCCAGCGGCAAGCGCCGGTGCGATTTTCCAGGTAGACAGCATGAAAGGCGTGTTCCAGGGTGTAATTACCCCCACGGGACCCATCGGCTGACGAATGCTGTAGTTCAAGTGCTCTGCGGCCGGGAGCGACTGCCCGTCGCGCGCTCCTGGTGCCATATCGGCAAAGAAGCGAAAGTTGTCCGCCCCACGAATCGCGGCTTTGCTCATGAAACGCAGCGCTTGACCGGTGTCATAGCTTTCGATCAGGGCGATTTCTCGAGCGTTTTTGACGATGGCGTCTGCCACTTTGTGCAAAAGGTCGCGCCGTTTCGAACCCGACATGGCAGCCCAAGCGGGGAAAGCTTGTTCAGCAGCTTGGCAAGCCGCATCCACATCCTGGGCGCTGCCCGCCGCCACCACGCCCAGCGGGGCTTGATCAACGGGAGACTCGTTAGCGAAGGTTTCGCCGCTCGAGCCCAGCGTTGATTCACCATTGATAAAGTGCCCCAGCGTCTGCGAGCGAAATCGTTCGAGCGTGGGCTCAAGAGCATCCAAGTTATCGTTCAGCTCGCTCATAGGGGATCCGCTCCTGTGTGCTCTGCCCGACTCTGCAGATGCTCTTTGAGATTATTCTGATTCCAGCGTGTTATTGGATCAATTTCCTGCAGCTCATAAGACAGCGCGATGGGCGTAAGCGCAAACAGCTCAGCCGTGTACTCAGTAAGGCACTGGAACAACGCCTCACCAAGCGCCTGCCGAACGGCGAGCGGGCGGCCCTCAGCGATACGTAAGTACACCGCAATAAAAGCATTGTCGGGATGACGATCAGCAACCGCAAAGTCGCGAGTTGGGTAGGCCCGGGTTCGCAACCCAGCCAACGGCAGCGGCTCCAATGTTGCTGCACACTGATGCAGGGCCAGCACCAAGCCTGCAATGTCCAGCTTTTGGTCGAGGTTTGCAGAGTACTCAATGATCTGGTGCGGCATGGCTATGGGTAGTCGCTATTTAATTTAACATGTTAAGTATTTTCGCGTACTATAGCCAAAACCCCAAAGAGGCGCAACGATGCGGTTTCTCTCCTTCGAGCAGTCCGGTCAGCAGAAATATGGCCTGGTCAATAACACTGGCATCGTCGACCTCAGCGCCCGACATCCAGAGTTCGCTGACCTGCGAGCCGCGCTACGCAGCACGGCGCTCGAACAGCTAGGAACAGCCGCACAATCGCAAATGGCGGACTACTCTCTGCACGACATTGAATTTCTGCCAACGATTCCGAATCCGGAAAAAATCATCTGCATCGGCGTGAACTACGCTAACCGCAACGCCGAGTATCGAGACAACAGCAAAGACCCGGACTACCCAAGTGT
This sequence comes from Pseudomonadales bacterium, assembly GCA_051027215.1. Taxonomy (GTDB): domain Bacteria; phylum Pseudomonadota; class Gammaproteobacteria; order Pseudomonadales; family Azotimanducaceae; genus CALHVX01. The sequence continues at coordinate 13,784 of JBPCXR010000189.1, forward strand.
GTTCATGCGCAGCAGAGAGTCACTTGTTGGGCATCAACAACTGGTGCTTGACCCTCCGGAATCTGATCAACTGGATTACGAAGGCGAGATCGTTCTGGTGGTGGGCAAAGCCGGCCGCAGAATCGCTCAACAAGATGCACATCTGCACGTTGCCGGAACTACCATCATGAACGAAGGTTCCGTGCGAGACTATTTGCGACATTCAAAGTTCAACGTCACCCAGGGAAAGAACTTCGCTAACTCCGGCGCGCTGGGCCCTTGGCTGGTGACCACTGACGAGCTCGATCCCTTCGGAGAGCTGCAGGTCATCACCCGGGTCAACGGCGAAGAGCGACAAAATGACGTCACCAGTAACCTGATGTTCCCGTTCCGTTATCTGATTAGCTACCTATCAACTTTTTACCACTTAAAGCCCGGCGACATCATTGCTACCGGTACTCCTAACGGTGCCGGCGCGCGATTCGATCCGCCGAAATATCTCAAACCTCAGGATAGGATTGAAATCGAAGTCCCGGGCATCGGCGTCCTGCAGAATTCTGTCGCCACGGAACAGGTGGTGTGAGCGAGCTGCGCGACATAGAGCTCAGCTTGCCCATGCAACTGCTGCAGGCGCGTGAAGCGGCGATGGCGCAGTTTCGACCCATGCTGCGCAAACACGGACTGACCGAACAGCAGTGGCGAGTGCTCAGAGTACTCGCCGCAAACCGGGGCGTCGATGCCAGCGAGCTGGCCAATCGATGCTTCCTGCTAGCACCGAGCCTGTCGCGCATACTACAAGCGCTGGAAAGCGAGGGACTGATTCGACGTGCAACCGACGGCGAAGATAATCGTCGCACGTTGATTTCTCTCACGCGCGCAGGAACGAGCACCTGCAAACAAGTCGGCCCCGATGCCGAAGCGCTGTACCAATCGATAGAAAAGAGGTTCGGTAGCAAGAACCTGAAGCAGCTGTATCAGCTGTTGACCCAGCTGTCCGACGCCATCGGCTCCTAATTTGCGCAACACCAATGCTCATGACCAAGAGGTAGCAACGTGATCTCCGAAGCAGATATTTCTGCCGCTGCACAAAAACTCGACCAAGCCGAACGCTCGCGCCAACAGATGCAACCGCTAACGCTAGACATGCGAGACCTGGACATGGATGACGCTTACGCCATACAAAAAGCCTGGATCGACATAAAGCTAGCCCGTGGCGCGAAAATCACTGGCTACAAGATTGGCCTGACCTCGCGGGCGATGCAGCAGGCGATGAGCATCGACACGCCAGACTATGGCGTGCTGCTGGACGAAATGGCATTCACCAATAACGCCCGCATACCCGCCACGGATTATCTGGACCCACGCATCGAAGCCGAGTTCGGATTCGTAATGAAAAAGTCGCTGTTCGGCGCCGAAGTGAGCATCGATGACGTGCTCGATGCGACAGACTATGTTGTACCCGCTCTAGAATTGATATCCGCGCGTAGCACACGAACAGACCCGCACACGGGGTACACTCGAAACGTCTTCGACACCATCGCTGACAACGCCGCGAACGCGGGATACATCGTCGGTGACGATCGCTTCGATCCTAAATCCACCGATCTGCGCTTTGCCGGAGCCCTAGTTTATGTGGACGGCGTTGTTGAGGAATCTGGACTCGGCGGCGCAGTCATGGAGCACCCGGCCCATGGCATACGCTGGGTGTGCAAACGCTTTGCGCCCCACGGTATCGGCCTTGAATCTGGCCAGTTTGTGTTGTCGGGATCGTTTACTCGACCGCTGGCGGTAAAGCCCGGCACTCATGTTCGCGCAGACTATGGTGATATGGGAGCGATAGACGTTCGCTTCACCTAGGCATTGGTGAAGCTGGCTTTCGCACTTGGCGATTCAAGCGTCCCATTCAACGTAAAGCTTCGACGGTCCTCTGAACGTCATGTTGGGCGAGAACTTCAGCTGTTGATCATCAACAAGTCGGATTCCAGGCAATCGCCGAGTGAGTGCCTCTATGGCTATCTCCCCTTCCAGTCGAGCCAGCCTTGCACCCAGGCAAAAATGAATGCCATGTCCGAAGGAGATGTGTCGGTTGGCATTGGAACGATCGGCATCAAATTCCGCAGCACCGGCAAAGACGTCAGGATCGCGGTTGGCAGAACCAAGGCTGATGAACACCCTCGTACCCTTGGGTATGCTCACGCCTTTGAATGTCGTGTCTTGGTTTGCCACCCGGCGCCAACTGGTTTGCGGGGAATCGAAACGCAACACTTCTTCCAAAGCGTTAGGAATAGCTGAGCTGTTATCGCACAGCTTCTGCCAGAGCACCCGGTTGGGCAGAATGTTTAGTAGTGACAAAGCTATGAAATTGCTGACGATCTCGTGCCCGGCAAAAGAAAGGCCATAGATGATTGACTCGACCTCGCGATAGGCAAGGCCTTCCGGATCTTCCTTGTGACCAGCGAGTAGCTCCGAGGTAAGATCATCCGCCGGGTGTTGATTACGCATGGCCACGAATTCACGGCAGTAGCGCCAGTACTTGAGCATGTTTTCTGCGATGCCCGCCTGCTCTGCGTCACTCGGATGCCCCCAGGTGAATATCAAACGATTGGAAGTCCAGTTGATGAGCTGCTGATCATCTTTTTCCGGAAAGCCAATAAATCGAAAGATAACTTGGCCGGGCAGCGGATGGGCAAGCGCCGAAACAAACTCAGCCGGGCTGCCATTTTCCTGTAAGCGATCGATTAACTTTTCGGTTGTTTCTCGAATATAGGGCTCAAGGATCTTCATGCGTCGCGCATTAAACCCTTCTCGGGTGAACTTGCGGATTCTGGTGTGATCAGGCTGCTGGCAGTTGGACATGACCGCTTGCGGATTGTAGTCCGCGGCCGACATCACTGAACGTGCCTGCTCGCAAACAGGGAATATTGGATCTTGCACGTTTCCCGAAGAAAACACTTCGTGGTTTTTTAAGATTTCAACCACGTTGTCCATTCCGGTAACCACCAGATGACCCAGCTTTTCCGAATAGAAGATCGGCTGCTGCGCACTCAGCTGTTCGAGCTGCGGGTAGGGGTTTAGCAGATAGTCGTCGTCGAAAGGGGTGAACTCGTGATCGATTGGACAGCCACTGGGTTCCTTTTCTGGCGGTACGCTGATTTTATGGTACGCATCGCTATTCGGGTCGCTCATTGTTTCGCATCTCCAACCACCAATGTTTACTCCGACCCCACTACTCCCTAATCATCCAACGGCGCTTTCCGAATGAGATCGCGCACTGCTTCTCCGCCACTAGGCTCTACCGGATAGCCATGTACCACTTTGTTGTGGGAATGAGACAGCTGCTGTAGGGTCATCGCCGCTCGCAATGAGTCATACAGCCCCTGGGAATTCTGCATGTGGTTAACGGACTCCTTAGCAGTTTTCAGCCCCATCATGGGTTGCTCGGCAATCTCTTTGGCCAGCTCCAGCGTGGCACCCGCAAGCTGATCATCTGGCACCACTCGGTTCACCATGCCGATCTCCTTAGCCGTCTTGGCGGTAATCGCTCGGCCAGTGAACAGCATCTCCTTTGCCTTGCGCACCCCAAATTCCCAGGGATGACCGAAATACTCTACGCCGTTGACGCCAAACGCCACCACGGGATCCTGGAAAGTGGCCCCTTCGGCCGCTACCACCAAATCAAAGGGCCACACCAGCATTAGCCCACCGGCAATGACTTTGCCTTGCACCTCGGCAATGGTTGGCTTCGGAATGTTGCGCCAGCGCCAGCACAGGCCAAAGAAGACTTCCTCTTCGAACGCCCAATGGCCTTCGGGACCGGGCTGAGAGAAGCCTAAGGAGGTGCCAATGGCCACGTCTTTTAGACTGTAGTCTTTTTCTCCGCCCATGGGCCCATGGCCAGAAGAAAAATGCTTGCCCGCAGCCGCTACGACGATTACCCGCACCGAATCATCTGCAGCAGCTTTATCTAGCGCTTCATTTAGTCCATAAAGCATCTGCAAGTTCTGCGCATTGGCTTTGTCTGGTCGATTTAGCACGATTCGCACCACACCATCGCTTGGCTGTTCGTACAGAACAGCGCCGATTTCCAGTTGTTCGGCTTCGCTCATGTCATTCCTCCGCCTCCATAAATGATGACACTCTAAGTGAACCTAGCATCGTGCGATAGGGGCAGCATTCCTTTCGCGACAGGATTCAGTGTTCGAGCCGCACCCGGACTCGGCTTATCTACAGTAGACTAGGTTTTGGTCACACGCGCTGAATTCGTATTTCGCCGTGACTATCGTTCTATGGGTTTCGCAGAGGGAGGTATGCAGATGGATTTGAACGAACAAGTAGCCGTGATCACTGGCGGGGCCACCGGAATTGGGCGAGGAATCGCTTTATCACTCGCGCAAGCAGGGGCAAACGTCGCTTCACTCGATATCGATCCCCAGGGCAACGCTGAAACTGCGCGTCTGGTGCAAGAAACTGGCCGCAGCGGCATCGCCATTGATTGCGATGTTGCAGATCGCTCCCAGGTAAGACGGGCGATGAGCGAAGTTCTAGAACAACTCGGGCGCATTGATCTGTTGGTGAATAACGCCGCGATCTACATCGATACCTCACTCACCGCTGGCACCTACGATTCTCAAACCCGTGAGTACGAACGCTCAATGAATATCTGCGCGCTCGGCAGCTACTACTGTGCCCGAGCAGCCGTACCCGCTATGCGGAAGGTCGGTGCTGGCAACATCATCAACATCATTACTGAGCATGTTAAGGAAGGCCACCTGATGACCGGGCCGGGAGCGAGTGGCTACGATGGGGCCAAGTGGGTGATGTGGCGGCAAACGGAGTCATGGGCTGTGGAGTTAAAGGAGCACAACATTCGAGTCAACGGATTGTGCATGGGCGCAACCGACACACCGATGTTGCGGGCCGTTTCCGTTCCCATCGCCGAGGCAGGAATGAAATGCGAGGACGTGGGCCAAGCTGTGCTCAATGTATTGGCCCACGGCGAGGGAGGCCCTACCGGTGAGTCGTATCTGTTCGGTACCACCGGTACTGCCCGCGAGCGGAGCCTACAAGAGATTGCGGCTCTCGCGCCCTCTAGCTGACTGTTAATCCGTCCAACCGGGACCGGCCTCACCCACAGACTCGCCATTGACTGTGAGATTGACCTTGTTGGTATAGAAGGCAACAAAGTCCCGGATCTGCGCACATTCGTCGAAGGGTTCGCGGTAGCTCCACATCACATCATTCAACGTCTGCGCCTCAGTATTAACGCTCCAATAACTTGCGTGGCCCTTAAACGGACAGTAAGAGGACGTTTCGGTCGCAGTAACGAGATCAGCAGCCACTGCATCAAGAGGCAGATACCACACGGGTCGATGACGCGATTCCGTGACCAGCACGGCATCTGTGGTGTCTGCCAGAAGCGTCTCGCCAACGTGCACCTGAACACGTTCGTCCCGCGGTTCGATGGTGATTTGGTAGTTCGGGTGTTTTTCGAAGCCCGGTGCAGCATTACCCATGATCTACTCCCTGTTTACGGTTCAGCTAAGGCTAGGAGCAGACGCCCACCAAGGTCAACGCCAATTCGACAGCCATAAAGCGCGCAGGGCGCTATTCCTGACCTATGGTTATTGCTTCCGGTAGCTCCCGGCCTTGCATGAAGTCGATCATCAGCGTGGCTAGTTCCGGACCAGCATCTTCCTGTACGAAATGGCCGGCCCCGTGGATGGTGACGTTCTGCGCGCTCGGTACACGATCGAGAAACACCTGCTCGCCCCCCGCTGTGACCGGATCAGAATCGGTAAACGCCACTAGAAACGGCTTCTGCCATTTCTCGAAAACATGCTTCCAGGCGACTTCATTCTCCCTCAACTGCGAAGGCACCAGGTACGGCATGATCTGCGTGGCGGCTTTGTAGCGCTGCTCAGGAAACGGTGCCGTATACGCTGCTGCTGCGCGATTGTCGCCGCCCATAAGGGACATGAGTCGGTCAATGGGTAGGTCTTCTACGTGGTAGTTGTAGGCAACCCATCGAGGGAAGGTCACGTTTTCTTGCAACTCCTCCAAGGTCATCGGCCCTTCCCACCAGACCGCCAGCTTGAACAGCGGATACCCGATCCATCCGCGCACACCGGCAGCAGCTGGCAGGCCGGTATTGGACACCACAACTCGAGCGAACCGATCCGGCTCCGCTGCGACCACGCGCAAGCCAATCAGGCCACCCCAGTCTTGCCCAAAAAACGTCACGTTATTCAACTGAAGGTGCGTAACCAATTTCTGCATATAGCCCACCTGCATGGCGTAGCTATAGGCGTCTTCATCGATGTACTTG
>JBPCXR010000190.1:0-4297 GCA_051027215.1 Pseudomonadales bacterium
CTCGTTGCAGTAGGCCGAGATGGACAGCATGGGGCGTAGGTCGTCGTCTTTCTCGACGTCGGTCTCGTTGCCTTCGGCATCGACAAAGGCTCCGTTGGGATCAAAGCCTTGTCCCGTCACCGTCCAGATCTTGCCTCCGGCCCACAGTCGCATCACCTGCATCTGATTCTGGGTCAGCGTCCCGGTCTTGTCCGAACAGATCACCGATGTTGTGCCCAGCGTCTCGACCGAATTTAGCTGGCGAACCAGTGCTTTCTGTCTCGCCATGGCTTGCGAGCCCAAGGTCAATACGATGGTGACGATGGTCGGCATGCCCTCCGGGATTGCAGCAACCGACAGAGAGATAGCGGTACTGAGCATCTCAATCGCATCCATACCGTTCGAGATGCCGATTCCGACGATAATTGCGACAACGAGTAGCGCAGCGCCGATCAATATCTTGGAAAGGCTTTCAATGCGTTCTTGTAACGGCGTCTTGGGCTGGGTTGCTGTCGACATCAATTCGGCGATACGACCAACTTCCGTGTCCATTCCTGGGGCGGTAACGAGTCCAAGCCCGGAACCGTTGGTGACACGGGTGCTACTAAAGCCCATGTTGAAACGCTCCGCGAGGACTACCTCGTCCTCGTCTTCAATGGGCTTGTCGTGTTTATCGACCGGTTCCGATTCGCCGGTCAGTGCCGCTTCCTCGACCTGCAGTTGGTTCGCTTCAACCAGGCGCAGGTCAGCAGCGACGATGTCACCAGCTTTTATTCGCAGGATGTCGCCCGGCACGAGTTCGAGGGCTGGTATCTCAAGCCAATCGTCGTCGCGTCGGACTGTGGCGTTCGGTGCTGCCATCTCACTGAGCGCGGCGAGCGACTTTTCTGCCTTGATTTCTTGAATGAAACTGATTGCGGCGTTGATCAGCACAATCACAAAGATCGCGATTGCATCGACCCAATGTCCCGTATAACCGGATATCGCAGCTCCAAACAGCAGGATGATAAGTAGTGGATTCAGGAACTGCTGAAGGAGCATCATCAGCGGCGACGCTTTTTGCGCCGCGGAAAGCTGATTGGGGCCGTAGGTCTTGAGTCGACTTGCAGCTTCCGCCGAGGTCAGGCCGCTGTCGATATCGACATTGAGCTCTTGTGCGACTTCCTGTGTTCCCCGGCCGTAGATGTTCTTGGGGGAAAGACCGAACCTGTCATCGGGTAACATTGGTGGAGCTCCCGGAGGATGGCAAGAGGGGGTTGGGGAGTCTGATGATATTGCCACGGCGAGACCTTTGTCATTGGTGGGAGCAAGACCCAACGAGTGTGGTGCATTCTTGTCAGACTGCGGATCTACCCCCAGAAAAAGTAGCAGTGTCTAACTTAGAGCTGGGGTCGCCTCCAGGCCAGCCCCAATCGCTGGCTGAGGCGTGGCCAAACCGAGCAAACAGAGCTGAGTCACCCGGGCTCTACGTCAAGCAGGAGCTGCCCTTTCGAGGTGCGGCTGGCACGCTTCTCTCGTTCATGTCGGCAAGGTCAATTCTGATACTCATTCCGGTGTTAAGTTCGTAAGTAGCCAAACTTATTCCGGGCCGACGCCCAGCAGCGAAGGCAGTACCAGCCAAAGCCAGCAGGCGCCGATGGCCGGTACGATCAGTCCCATGAGCAGGCCAGTCTTGATGAAATCTTTCGCATCGCAGCGCCCGCTCGCATAGACCATGGCGTTGGGGGGCGTAGCCACAGGCAGGCACATTGCTGCCGAAGCGCCGAAGGCGATCGCTACGGCGACGGACGATTCAAAACCAGTGGCGAGGGTAATTCCTAGCGGGATTAGAATATTCGCGGCCGCGGTGTTACTCATGAAATTCGAGATAAGCACCGTGGTATAGGACAGCAGCAAAATCAATCCGATCTGGCCCAGACCTTCCAAAGGCAAGTGCCCCACGATCCAATTCGAAAGCCCCGTTTGCGTGACCATTTGCCCCAGCGCGAGACCACCGGCCATCAGGAAGAGAACATCGTAGCTCAACCCACGGATTTCACCGAGTCCGAGCACGCCAGTCGTCGTCAGCAGGACAATGGGGATGAAGCTCACGGCAGCCGTGGGCACGCCATGCCACCCAGAAGTCAGCCACATGCCGACGGTAAGCAGCAGTGCGATGGTGACCACACTTTTCTTCCAGCCGTTGTCATCCACAGGCTCCGCATCTGGTGGGATTTCAAGCTGAATCGACTGACTCGATGCCGGGTAGATGCGCAGGATGAATTGCCAACCAAACAGCATCGACAGCAGCGCCGGAGGCACGCCCAACAGCAACCACTCCAGAAAGCTGATATTCTGGCTAGGCTCGAGTTCAGCTAGCGCTCCGACGGCAATCGCGTTGGGGGGCGTTCCAATCAGGCTGCCCATACCCCCCAGGTTTGCGGCTAGCGCCGTGCCAATCAGCAGTGCGCGCGCCAAGTTATCATCGTCTTTAAGAGTCACGAGCAAAGGCGACAACAGCGCGAGCATCATCGCCGTGGTTGCCGTATTCGACATGAACATCGAAAGTGTGAACGTAGTCAGCATCAACCCAAGCAGGACAGCCGCAGGTCGCTCGCCGAAGCGCGGCAAGAGCCACGCGGCGAGCAAGCGATCGAGACCGCATGTGGCCATCCCCGCGGCGAGCACAAAGCCGCCGAAGAACAGCCAAATCAGAGGGTGCCCCAAAACGGTGACGAACTGCTCCCAGTCTTTTTCCGATTCCGCAAAGACCCCTGTTTCGGGATCGCCCAGCAGTGCGATTTGCAGCGCAATGACCAGGATGCCCACCGAATATGCCGGGATCACTTCAGTGACCCAGAGTAGCACTGATAGCACCAGGATGAACAAAGCTCGCCGTGCCGCTGGCTCGAGATCGGGGCTGTCCCCCAGGAAGTAAGTCGCCAACAGTGCCAGCACTGTGCAACCGAGAAACAGAGCGCTGCGGGTTGGCGAGCCGGTGTCTGGATCAACGAAAAAACCGCGGCGAAACCTTTTCGGTGGGGAGGCAGACTCGGACTGGCTCATGGAATGCTCTGCTGCACTGGAGTGGTCGGAAAATCGATACTGCAAGGCAATATAGGCGAAACGAGGGCAAGCAATAGCCCTGGATGGATCTTTTTCGATCGAATCTATGCAGCCCGGTGAAGTGATGCTTCGCCAGGTGTTATTCCGATAGGAAATGTAGACGGCCCAGCCTGAATGCTTGCTGATCGCCTCTTTTCAATCTCCTCAACGGTTACCGCACGATTGTGTGAAGTGTTATTTCGATGGTTCACCTGAAGTGCTCGCTCAATGTTTTTTTTAGCGGTCCTGCCTATTTGATGCTCGTGGGGCTGCTGGGAAACTCGACGCTTCATGGACAGCTGCCACTCCCATCCCTGGAAGATCCCCTCGCGCGGATCGAAGAACTAGAGTATGCCGTTCAGGATTTGAAGCAGCAAATCACTGGTCTGCAGATAGACGGCCCGCAGCTTGCCGGATACTCAAGTGCCAACTGCTGTTCTCAAGGCACGCATTATGTCACCTACGACAACGGCTGGGCGGTTCGTCCACGGAGCAGCTCTCGCACACCGTTCGAGTTGCAGTTCAACTTCCATGACCAGTTTCGCTACACAGGTTTCGATCGTTCCGTCAACAGCTTCACGGACAGCGCAGGTAACACCTTTCTCATTAACAATCGAAACGATTTCGATATCAATCGGGGACGCCTCGTCTTCTCTGGATACGCTTTCGATCCCAAGCTGACGTTTTACGCAAACATTGATTACAACACTGTGGCGGTCAATCAAGTACAGCCGTTATTGTCTTGGATCTCCTATCGCTTCAGCGAAGGTTTTACTCTGAGCGGCGGATTAGGAAAAGTACCGGGCGGGTGGGAATGGGAAGAATCGTCGCGCCACACACTGGGCGCAGAGAGAACCATGGCGACTACGTTTTTTCGACCTTCGATCACCGCTGGAATTTGGGCGCAGGGAAAACTGAGTGAGAAACTGTACTATCGAGCCTTGATTGGTGATGGATTCAACACCTTCACACTACGGGCAAGTGAACTTGATACGAATTTCGTTTATTCAGGACTGGTATGGTGGGAGCCGCTGGATGAATTTGGGGTTGGATTCTCGGATCTTCAGAGGCACGAAAACCTGTCTCTAAGATTCGGCCAAGCCTTCACCTACGATCGCAGCGAAGGTGATCCCACAGGCGAACCAGGCCCGGAACAAACACTCATACGACTGTCGGACGGAACGCGACTAGTCGAACCGGGTGCGCTTGCGCCAGGGGTAACGGTAAATCAATT
>JBPCXR010000191.1:0-12726 GCA_051027215.1 Pseudomonadales bacterium
AAACTACCCAGACGCTTGGGAGGCTGGCTCCGTGCTCCCATGACAACTCCTTGCTGCGACCGAAAATGAAGCTTTATTTACATTTTGTGCATATTCCTCCCTTATGTTAGACGTAGCAAGGGGCATCTCCCCGGGTGTGTCCAGCATTTGACTCATGAGGCGCTCTTTCGTCAATTTCGGCAAGCGAGGTCCGAACAGTCTATGAAGAGGTCTAACTCGGTGTTTTGGCAGAGGGTCATTTAGTGCGGTCTCTGGTCTGCAGTAGCTTCGGTCCACCCGAGACTCTTGAATGGGTCGATCGCGACTTACCAGCACCCGCTGACGATGAGCTCTTGATCGACGTCAGCGCCGCCGGCGTAGGATTTGTCGATGGCTTGATGATCCAGGGGCTCTACCAAGTCAAACCCCCCTTGCCCTACTACCCAGGCGCCGAGTTTGCCGGCGTGGTCCGCGGGTTCGGCTCTGAAGTTAGCGGATGGCAGGTTGGCCAGCGAGTGATGGGGCTCGGCTCTGGGGCGTTCGCCGAGCAGTTGAGCATTAAAGCTCAAGGCGTGATTCCACTGTCATCCTCACTGGATGACGCCACCGCTGCTGGCTTCTACATCAATTACGCCACCGCGCTCTATGGATTGCGCGATTGTGGTGCGTTGCAGAGCGGCGAAACCGTGCTGGTTTTAGGTGCAGCAGGCGGCGTTGGCAGTGCCGCAATAGCGGTAGCGAAGGCGATGGGGGCGAGGGTGATCGCGGCGGCATCCTCAGTTGACAAGCGCCAAGCGGCGCTTGAGTTTGGCGCTGATGCCTGTGTTGACTATACCGAGCCGCAATGGCGTGCCGAATTGGGTGAGCTCTGCGCTGGCAGCCTGAACCTGGTGTATGACCCGGTCGGCGGTGCTTACAGTGAGCCGGCCTTCCGCTCACTCAGCCCCGGTGGTCGTCATCTGGTGGTGGGCTTCGCTGCCGGAGAGATTCCCAAGCTGCCGCTGAATCTACCGTTATTGAAGCGCGCCAGTTTGGTTGGCGTCGACTGGGGCGGCGAGGCGCGGGCAAATCCTGGCATCAACCAGGTGTTGCTGACGACCTTGATGGATTGGATCGATCAAGGGAAGTTATCACCAGCGACGGTCATCACTCGATCAATGAGTGAGGCTGCCGCCGCGCTGACCGAACAGTTAAACGGCAGCCTCATCGGCAAGCTGGTATTGGTGAACGACCTAGGTGGATCTGCGGCTGACAGCTAATCTCCTGGGCTGGTACCCTTCGCCCATATCACCTTCATTGTCCAGGAGCACCATGTCTGAATCCGCCGCCCAGTCGTCCGTATCCTTTGATAAAGCAGCACTTCGCCGCAAGTACACTGAAGAGCGCAACAAGCGAGTCCGAGAGGACGGCAACGATCAGTATGTCGAAATCAAGGGTCAGCTCGCCCACTACCTAGAAGATCCCTATGTGCCTGTAGAGGCGCGAGATCCGGTACGGGATCACGTTACAGTGGCGTTCATCGGCGGTGGCTTTTCGGGGTTGGTTACCGGTGCGCGACTTGCTCAAGCAGGGATCTCAGACGTACGCATCATCGAGAAGGGTGGAGATTTTGGCGGTACCTGGTATTGGAATCGATACCCTGGGGCTCAGTGTGACACCGCAGCGTTCGTCTATATGCCGCTGCTCGAAGAAACCGGGCACATGCCAACAGAAAAGTATGTGCACGCACCAGAAATACTCGGTCAGTGTCAGCGAATCGGCCAACAGTTCAAGCTCTACGATAATGCCCTGTTTCATACCCAAGTACAGGATCTGAAGTGGGATGAAGAACGGCAGCTGTGGTCAGTTAAGACCGACCGCGGAGACGATTTCACCGCGCAGTTCGTTGGCATGGGTACCGGCCCACTGCATGTACCGAAGCTTCCAGGTATACCCGGCATGGAATCGTTCAAAGGCCATAGCTTCCATACCAGTCGCTGGGACTACGACTACACCGGCGGAGATTCAGAGGGTGCGGCGCTAGACAAGCTTGGCGACAAACGAATTGCGATCATCGGCACCGGCGCCACTTCGGTGCAGTGCATACCGCACTTGGCGAAGGCCTGCAAAGCGCTCTACGTTTGCCAGCGCACCCCATCGTCAGTGGATGTGAGGGACAACCATCCGATCGATCCGGAATGGTTTAAGGAGATCGCCACACCTGGTTGGCAACAGCGTTGGCTGGAAAATTTTACCGCCAATCAGACTGGCCAACCTGTGGACGAAGACCTAGTTAGGGATGGTTGGACCGACCTTGCGAAGCGCGTGCGCTCAAAGATCGGCCAGCTCTCGCCAGAAGACATGACGATTGAAAACATGATGGCCGCTTACGAAGATTCCGATCTGGAGAAGATGGAAGAAATTCGAGCGCGTATTCCGACGATCGTTGAGAATAAGCAAACCGCCGAGGAATTAAAGGCTTGGTATCAGCAGCTCTGTAAGAGGCCTTGTTTCCACGACGAGTACTTAGATGCCTACAACGAGCCTGGTTGCCAGCTGGTAGACACCGATGGCCAAGGCGTAGAGCGGATTACCGAAAATGGTGTAGTGGTCGCAGGCCAAGAATACCAAGTGGACTGCATCATTTACGCCTCCGGCTTCGAAGTGGGCACGCCCTTTGAGCGGCGTTCAGGCTACGACACGATTGGCAGAGACGGCATGAAGCTCTCGGACTATTGGGCGGGTGGTATGCGCACGCTACACGGCGCCCATGTACATGGCTTTCCCAATCTCTTCATCGTGCAGGCCACCCAAGGCGCGAATCTAATCTCCAACTATCCGCACAACTTAACTGAAAGCGGAACCACCATCGCGGTGTTAGTCAAACATGCGCTCGACCACGGCTATAAAGAACTGGAAGTCACCAAAGAAGCTGAAGAGGCTTGGTTAAAGCTTCTGGAAAATGCGCCGCCGATGATGATCGGCTCCACTGATTGCACGCCCGGGTATTACAACAACGAAGGTAAAGGCTGGGGTGATGGCGACAGTGTACTTCGCGCAGCAGGGTATCCTGCGGGGCCAGTGGCCTTTTTCGAGTACCTGGATAAGTGGCGTCGTTCTGGAGAGTTTGACGGCATAGCGTTTAGTTAGCCCAGGGAGTTTTCTTTGCAGCGGAAAACCGAAAAGAAAAAGTGCAGCCTGCTACTCGTCGTTGGCTGCTTTTTTGGGGTTAGTAGCGCTTTCGCTGAAGTAAGTCGAACACCGAATGGCAAACCTGATTTTTCGGGTGTTTACGATACCGCTACGCTAACGCCGCTAAATCGGTCGAAGGCGTTTGGCGATCAGCAGTTCATGACCCGGGAACAAGCAGCGCTTGTTGAAAAAGCCAGGCTCGATCGATTCGAGTTTGCCAACCAAGACAGTGATGCCAACAGAGGAGCGCCAAAGAAGGGTGGCGATGGCAACAACACTGCTGGCGCTGGTGGTGTTGGGGGCTACAATGCTTTCTGGATCGATCCGGGTAATAAAGCTTTCGAAATAGACGGGAAGTTTCGCACATCCATCGTATACGATCCGCCCAATGGCCGGCAGCCGCCCTTCAAGCCTTCGGCGCGAGCGAAGATGGCGACTGCCTATACATCCTTCGCCCACGACAACGACGGTACGGCTTCCTGGCTTGCCCATGATGGGCCAGGTCCGTTCGACGACCCGGAGAGCCTGGCACTTTCGGAACGCTGCTTAATCAGCTTCGCTTCCACCGTTCCTAGCCTTCCGAGTTTGTACAACAACTACAAGCGCATCGTGCAAACAGAGGATCACGTCATGATCCTCAATGAGATGGTGCACGATGCTCGTATTATTCGAATGAACGGCACCCATTCTCCTGAGGTCCATCGCAGATGGCTTGGTGATTCGGTCGGGCATTGGGACGGAGATACGCTGGTGGTGCAAACTAAAAATTTTCGGGTAGTCAGCGGTTTGCCCGGCGCTGATGAGAATCTACAAGTCACCGAGCGATTCGATCTTCGAGAAGATGGGCAGATTATCTACAACTTTCGGGTAGATGACCCCACAGCGTGGACGCAACCCTGGAGCGGCGAATATCTTTGGACCGCCAGCGACGATAAGGTATACGAATATGCGTGCCACGAAGGCAACTACGCGATGACTGGCATATTGCGCGGTGCGCGGTTGCTCGAAAGTGAGTGGGTGGCGCCTGGGAGCGACTAATCGGTGGCGCGTGCTCGCAGCTCTGCTTCTACAGCTGCATAGTCAACCATGTCTATTTTTCCGGCGACGTCACTGCTCCAGATGCGGTCCAAGCCATCGCTAACAGCTTGGGGTAATTCCTCCCGGCGAGGGCCGGTGCTAGCCGCACGGACCTTCGCTGAATCGCTGCCCGCAGGCACACCGCATTTGCTCTCTGTGAGCTGCCGCATCAAGTGGTCGTCGAAGCGATCTTTGTGCTCGAGCATGAATTCACGAGAGGTATGAGCGAGCGTTAACGCGAGCAGTTCATCATCTAACGGTATTTCACAGAAGTTTGCGATTCGTTGAATATTCGCTTCCGGGTTTTCGACCATGTGTTCATAGGCTAGGAGCAGTACCGAAGGATTGTCTCTCTGACGCCACCAGCTAACGAGGTGAGCCCAGTAATCTGTGGCTTTGCCACGCTTGTCCGCGCGGTCGGCAAAGAACTCTTCGTAGGAAATCGTCCCGGGCTCAAAAAACCAACCTTCCATGAATCGGTAGGCGGAGGCAAAAGCGTCTTTTGGGTCACGTAAGGATACGATGTACTTAGCGCCTTTGGGTATTTGGTCCCAGGAAAGATGGCTTTTGAAGCCACGAGGCTGTGCCACTTGGTCAGCGTTAATGTCCAACCGCAACGATTTTGCGGTTTCTATCCATGGCACTACTCTGGAGACATCGTCGAAATCCATGTCGCCGCGGGTGCGCAATGTATGGAATGTTTGCTGTAGCAGAGTGGTGCCGCATTTACCCGCAGGCGAGATAACGATGTCTGTCGGGCGCGCCTTGTAGGCAGCGATCGAGGCGACAACATCCTCTCCGCTCATCATGCGTGAATTCAGCTGCGCCATTTCGGCCATAGAGTGAGCCCGGCGTCCTTCGAAAGCGGATTGGGTCATAGTTGTCTCTTTGCCTAGTAGTACGTAATGTTGAGAGAGTGACTCGATGGCGACCTTAACGGCTTTTTCTAGTTCTGCAAGAGGCGTGCGTGCGCAATGCCGGTGTGGCTTAAATGGTTAGCAGTGGTGATTGTCCTCATCACCACCATCGGTGTGCCGGTGGCGCTGTTCGAACAAGAGTCGGACGCCTTGGTCTCACAGGTAGTGGCGTGGTCGGGCGATCGACCCCTGGTCATGGCGCTGGTTCTGGTGGTGGCGCTGACCTCGGATGTGCTCTTCCCAGTACCCAATGGCATCGTTAATACCGCCGCTGGGTCGTTGTTTGGTTGGGCTACGGGCGCACTTGTAATTTGGGTGGGCTTAACCTTGGGCTGTTTGCTGGGTTACGGAGTGGGCAAGCTGGCAGGTAAACCGCTCGCAAAAAGGTTTGTTGGCGAAAAGGATCTACAGGCTGCCCATGATTACGCAGAGCGACTTGGGGCGGTGGCCTTGGTGCTCACCCGCACGGTACCAATGATTGGCGACGTCGCCACCATTTCTGCGGGAATCACGACCTACCCGTTTCGGCGTTACCTTTTGGTAACTGGGCTGGCGAACGTCGGCGTGGCAGTAGTCTTCGCAGGAATTGGTTCTGCAGCCAGCGATAGCGGATCAGCGCTATTGGCCTTTTTTGGCGCAATAATACTGCCCGCCTTGGCATGGTTCGGCTACCAACTGTTCTCGAAGGGTCGGCGAGAGCCTAGTCAACTCCCGCGAGAATGATTTTTCGAGAACGGAACCACCGGCGGCCTACGCTGCAGATTCAGTGAGAAACCCGCTAGCGTTCAACCTCAATAGCCACCTCGAGATGTACTTCGGCTGTCAGCGAGTTGCTGATGAGGCATACGCTTTCCGCCTTTTCTAACAACCGGCGTCCAGTGTCAGCCGAAGAACTGGCGGGTATGCGCAACACTACTTCATTTTCGATTTCGGTGAATTGATTGACGCGATCGATTCGATCGAGTTTGCCAGTAGTTTGGCAGTCCAGCGAAAGCCAGGCGAAACTCGATGCCGACGCCACCGCGCGAAATGACAACAACAAACAGTCGGCGACCGCGGCCAGTAACAGCGTTTCTGGCGACCATCGATCCCCAGGCCCGTCGAATTCGGCTGGGGGGGCACTGCCGATAGGCGTTAGCCCATCAGAGGATAAGGTGACTTCTCCTTCCGTACTGCCTGCAGCGGAAACGATGTAGTGATGGGGAAATGGATGCATGGATCGATTCGCTCCTGTGCTCGCTATGGTTTCTCTAGTAGGTCGACTCTATTGAGGACTTCGAAAATATATCCCTGGTCGCTACGGTGCGATTCGAATCGAGCTTTAACCTCAGCCAGGCACTGGGGCGAGAGGCTGTGATCTGTGTGGGTGACGTTAAGAATGCCCGTTTCAAATTGTGAGAATGACTGCATCTTGATCACGTTCTTGAAGTGGTGTTCAGCAGCCAGAGTGAACGCGCCGGTCGAAACGGCTGCTTCGAGACTATTGAACGCAGCAGTGCGGACCGCTTCTTCGTCATGAAACAGCCGTATGATTTCGTTGAAGTCTCCTGCGAAGACGGGTTCGGAAACGTAGAGCAGCCCACCCGGACGCAAAACCCTGTGGATTTCCTCCAGTGCTGTATGCATCAGCGCGATTGGCACATGGTGCAGTGACTTGAACATCAGAACGATGTCAAAACTGGCATCATCAGCCTCAATGTCTTCGGCGCCGAAGGCTGCGAAAGTGACCTTGGATAAATCGTTTATCTGTAGGTTTTTGTGGTGCTGCTGTAGATCGACTTCTGCTGCGACGATCTCTGCAACCTGGCTGTGCTCGGCGAGCTGACGAGTCTTCTCAGCCGCGCCACAACCGAGCTCTAACACTCGTGCGCCAACGAGCGGAAGGTAGTGTTGAATCACCTCGAGCTCATCTTCGATCGGCTGGATTGCCGGTCCCTCTATGCTCATTTGAAACTCGGGGTGGGCGGAGGTATTCATGGCGTAGCGTCGGTCATAGATGATTGATCCTTCCCTTCCTAAGGGGCCAAGTTTTGATCTTACCAACCCCAGCTGAACCAGTCCGCTTCATCTGCCGGCCAGTCGCAATTAGTCGACCGCCTGGTGGGGTGCCCTCGGTCCTGGGGCGTCGCCTCTGAGTACTCGATTTTTCAGGCAAATTAGGTAGTTATCTGCTCGCTGGATGGTGCGGGCTGAGGCCACTCGGCAAGGGACGCTCGCGCACCGCACAGCGACTTACAAAGGACACATTGTGTCGGTTGCAGTAGGGTGTAAAACACTCGTGTAGCCGTGATGCACTGAAATGAACCTTCGTTCAGAGTGGCTGCCAAACTGAATAGGGCGAGAATCTTCTTTAAAAGGAGAGACAGCATGAGAGTTGCGGCGCTACCAAAGGACGAGCATGCTCGGCTCTATGCGCTGAGTGAATATGGCGTTCTGGATACCCTGCCAGAACAATCCTATGACGACGTCGTCGCCATTGCTGCGCAGATCTGTGGCGTCCCCATCGCGTTGGTTAGCCTTGTCGACGAGCACCGCCAGTGGTTCAAATCCAAAACCGGACTGGATGCTACTCAAACCCCCCGAGCATTGGCGTTTTGTGCCCATGCCATCTTGCGACCAACAGAAATCATGGTTGTGAACGATGCACAGCAAGATGTGCGATTTGCCGACAACCCTTTGGTTACGAGTGAACCCTTTGTTCGATTTTACGCCGGTGCACCGTTGGTGACATCCCAGGGGCAAGCCTTGGGCACTTTGTGTGTGATCGATCGACGCCCTAGGGAGTTGACAGATGGTCAGCTTGCGTCATTGCGGGCCTTGGCCAGGCAGGTGGTGGCGCTGTTGGAGCTGCGGTTAAACCTAGAGAAGGTAGATCAAAAGTCTTTGGAGCTGGAGCGGTCTCGGCAAGAGTTGACACAGCTCTGCGAAATGCTCGAGAGCCAAATAATCGTCTCTGAGCGGGATTTGCAACGCGCAGAAGTAATCCAGCGGTCGTTGTTGCCTCATGAAGCGCCCCCGGTCGACAACTTTTGCATTCAGTCCTGGTATGAGCCTGGTCGCACCGTGGGCGGTGACTTATTCGACGTGGTCGGTCTGGCCGATGGCTACATCGCGATTATCATGGCTGATGCAGCAGGTCACGGAGTCGGCGCAGCCATGCTGTCGCTGTTGTTTAAACAACATCTGAAGCTGGCAGACAAGTCAGGATCGCCACGCGCACCCAAACTCGTGCTCACAGAAGTGAACGAAGCGCTGGCTGATGAACTCGCCGTGCCAGGGGCATTTGTCACAGCAATCGTTTGTGTGGTCGATACCAATAATCAGCAGATGGTGCTGGCATCGGCGGGTCATCCGCCGGCGTTGCTGCTGCGAGCAGATGGCCAGAGCGAAAGTATTGACAGCACCGGTCCGGCCTTAGGGTTGTATGCCGGCGCGGAATATACTGAGCGTTCGGCCTCTCTTGCCAGTGGCGATCGACTATTCCTATATACCGATGGACTGTTCGACCTGCGGGAAGCTGATCCGCCAGATCTGCAAGAAATCGCGGATCGTGTTGCTGCAATCGAATCGGGCACTGGCCTGGAAGCGCTTTTGCAGTATTTTTCTGGGTCGCAGCGCAATCAAGATCCAGACGATGTAACCATGCTGTTGCTGGATACCAAGCCCGGCGAGAGTCATTTCTTCGAATCCGCTTCAAGCATCGAAAGTGCCATCGAGCTAGACGATGTAAAAATTACCTACGCGGAAACCAATGCTGAGACCTATCTTGCGCTCGTTGGGCGGGTAACGTGGACTTGTGGCAGTACCTTTCTCGAGGCAGCGGTCGCGGTATTGGATGCTGGCCGAACGCTGCGTTTGGATCTAGGCGGTTGCGAGTACCTAGACAGTACGATGCTGGGTACGTTGTATGAAGTTGTCGAGCACGCCGACGACATTCTCGCAACGGTCAGCATTCATGGGGTATCCGAGTCGTTGCGTCTTGCCTTTGAAGAGCTGCGTCTTACCAGTGTTATCGAGAATATCGATAGCGCCACGCTTCAGGCGCCGGCGCGAACCTATCCGCTGCGTTCTACCCTCGCTGACGAAGCCAGGCACACGCTGCGGCTGTTGAAGTCGCACGACAAGTTAGCGCGACTCAGTCCGGAAAACCGCTTGGAATTCGGAAAGTTGGTCGACATGCTGCGTGACGAAGTAACGATACGATTCAAAAGCTGAGTGATCGACCGCTGACTACAGCCTTTCTTTGGCTCGCCTCTGCACAGCAGTCCTAGCGCCCGGCTGGAACGGATGCTAGGCGCCTAAATTTCCTCTTCTTCGATGTGATGCTCTTCGAATTTGTCATGTATGACGTCTAAGAAGAGATCTCGAAGCGATACCATGCCGATGGCTTTGCCTGCTTCAACTACCGGTAGATGCCTCACATGGTATTTGCGCATGAGCGCAATGCAATGCACAACCGTATCTTCGCTGGTGACGGTAATCACATCTCGGGTCATGATTTCGGAAACTTTGGTGGTTTTAGACGAGCGGGTATTGAGGATGACCTTTCGAGCGTAGTCGCGCTCGGACAGAATACCCACAAGGTAGTCATCGATTTGTACCAGCAACGCGCCAACGTTGCGCTCACTCATCATCTTCAAGGCGTCATAGACAGATGCCAGCGGCTCGATCCAAATGATCGGCTCGCTGATTCGTTGATCCAACAGGTTGGCTACGGTGTGCAAATTTCGTCCCCCATTCCCTCATGCAGCGAACCATCGCAAGGGTTCATAATAGCGCAAACCTAGGGGCTCGAAGTTGATTTCGTGGGTCTGAGCATCGGTCCAAGGGCAATTCGTTCGAATGGAATAAGAGAGTGGCTACTTTGTTCGAATCTGTTATATCGATGTGTCAGTAGCCCAAGGCTGTTTCGGTGGGTACCCTCAACATGCTGCCAGTTCAATCTATTTCCGATTTGGAGCAAGTCATGGGACAACCGATCTATCCGAATGAGAGCGAAGCGTATCGAGCGGCCCGTGACGCTCTGGCGAAGGAAGAGGAATTGCTGGTCGAGAAAGTCAAAGCGGTCGCTGCGATGCGGCGCAAGCTGCCTCTGGGAGGCCTCTTGCAGGAGGACTACACTTTCACCTGGGCCACCGATGGTCGCTGTGGTGAGTCAGTGCGATTCTCGGAACTGTTTGACGATAAAAATACGCTAATGATGTACAGCTTCATGTACGGCCCAAGTTGGGATAACCCATGTCCTTCCTGCACATCGCTTATGGATGGGTTTGATCGGGCCGCCTATTCAGTCAGTAAACACGCTGCCTTCGTGGGCATCGCTAAGGCACCGGCGGAGGCGATCAGCGCTTTTGCGCAACAGCGTGGATGGTCGCAGATGGACCTGGTTTCAGGTTCGGGTTCGAGTTATCAAGCAGATTATCAATGCCAAGGCGACACTGACGACAGGCAGTTCCCGGTGATGCAGGTTTTCAGGAAGCAGGGCGAGCAGATTTACCACTTTTGGGGTACCGAGATAACTGGCAATCACGTAGATACGGTTTGGGCCTACTGGAATCTTATGGATTTTACGCCAGAAGGTCGGCCGGACGTGTTTACCCCACCACAGAACTTCCGCTCGAAGTACCTCGAAGACAATTACTTTAGCTGATCGTCATTACGAGCTCGCAGCGACGCAACCGCCGCACGGTCAGCAACAGCGCACAGACGGGAACGCGGCGTTCGAAGGATTGTTAACCCGCTGCTTGCCTCAGACGCTCGTCGGCGACGACTTCCGGCACAGAGTCGATGTAGACATTGGCCGGTGCTGAACTTGCGGTGCCATCGTCGCTGGTCACCCCAGGATCAGAGAAGCGGCGTAGGTAAAAGCCAGCCAGCGCCAGCATGACGCCACAAACGGAGGCGATCAAGGAAAGCGAGCCGAACCAGATCAAAGCGACGATGCCGACCATGCTGCGCTCAACTTCGGTGGCTGAGTTCTTGCCGTAAGCGTACATTGCCAGGCGGTAAATCTGATTCTGATTGATCAGATGGTTGATTTCTGTCTGCAGCGACCGTTGTTGGTTTTGCAAAGCGAAGATTTGCTCATCGATCCCAAATGAGCGGTCAGCGATCTCTTCCAGCTCGACATTTTTTCGACCTAAGTAGTCATCGACTTCTTGTCTACGCTGATTGCGAATTCGAGCGAAGCGCGATTTGTCTGATGCCGACTTCGACACAACGCTGCTTTCAAGGGCCGCGGTGTCTTTTAGCCGAGTGTCGATTTCGGTTTTGATAGACTCAATGCGGGCATTGACATCGTTCACGCGCCCTTCGTATTTGTTGTTGACGAAGGCCAGCTGAGACTTTAATTGAGACTCCATGGTGGATTGCTTTTCAATCGCTTCGCCGCCCAAATAGCCATTGGTGATGCGTCCAAGCTGATCTTCTTTAACGCGTATGAGCTCTCGATACTTTCGCTCGCGGCCGCCTCGGTTGAATACGTTCGCGGTGCTCATGGCCTGAGCCATTTCTTGTTTTAGGGCTTCCAGTTCTGCCAGCAAACGGTCGCGCTCTTCGGTGCTCCCACTGATGTTGCCAATTAGCAACGAAGAAAAGCGATCTTCGACCGCTTGTGTTTCCGCTCGCCAATCGGTGTAGTAGCCGTCCAATACGATTTCTAGGCGCGTGACTTCAGCCTCAAGCTCATCTTTGAAGCCGTAGTCGATATCGGCGAGAACTTTGCTGGTATTCTGATCGATGCGCTGCACAGTTCGGCGGTAGTCGCCGTCGATTTCTGATTGCGAAGCATCAACTTCCGCAAGCAGCTCCTCTTCAGTGAATTTGATGACGTAGTCTCGGCGGTTTTCTAACAATGCAATTTCGGACTGCGAGCTTTCGATGTCGTTCTTGCGCGCATCAATGGCGCGGTTCAGATTAGAAAAGTTCCGCTCGAAACCGTTCAGCATAGTTTCGAAGGTGATTAGGCAAAGGAACGCAACGAACGCCAGAAACATGGTGCGCCACGCTAGGTTCTTGACGCTCATGAAGGCAAAGGTGAGCGGGATCTTGCAGACTTCGACCACGGCGATTAGCACGAACGGCAAGGCCGCCACGATAATAGCCGAACTGCCATCGAGCAGACCGACATCGTCTTTCGAGGCGAATGAATTGTAGGCAGAAACAGAAACGACAATCGAGATTGTCAGGCCGATGATCACCGCGATGACCTCAACGGTCCATGCAAGCGCGATCAGGAATTTTGAGTAGTTACTAACGTATTTCTTAGAATAGAGCACGAGCAGGGCCTCACCGTGAGCTTCTCCGGAGCCCGCCTATCATAGGCACAGACCCTGGCCGTATACGACAAGTAATTTGTAACGACTGGCAGTGAGGGCTGGTCGCTGTGTGTGGGGATTTGCAGGTTAGTAGGTGCTAACATCCTACCCCGGCAACTCGTCACCAACCGCATACCTACTATCTTCCGCTCAACGCGTGATTCGGTTCAAAGGGACTCGCCGACTACAACGTGCAGAGCAGAAGGAAGAATCAGTGGGAATTCGAGACGGAGCCGAATCTTTGATTCGGCGAGCGGTTGTGGGGT
>JBPCXR010000192.1:0-39575 GCA_051027215.1 Pseudomonadales bacterium
TTTCTGCGTCAGCCTCGCGACTTAGCCAGCGATTTTCGGCGAAGGTGGGTAGGTTCCAACCGGGCTCCTTGTGCATCCAAACAGCAACTGCCTTCCCAACGATCTCCGCATCGCTGGCGTAGCCCCAAACTCTGCTGTCTTCGCTACGGTCTCGGTTATCCCCCAACATGAAATACGAACCTGCAGGCACAATCCATTCCCGTGCCGGTGGTTGACGTATCAGATCCGGCGGATAACGGTGGATCAAATGTCCTCGACCATCCAGCTGCTCTTCATATTCACGAACATTGAAGCGTCCAAAAGGCGCATCCCGCTCGACAACCTGTACAAAATCGTATCCTACGGGTTCACCGTTCACGGTCAGAGATTGGTTGGCATAGCGAATGACATCCCCAGGCAAGCCAACTACCCGCTTTATCAGATAGAGATTTTTGTGCGGTGGAATGAACACCATTACATCGCCGCGCGCTGGTTCGCCAATGGCAATCAGTTTGGTCTTCAGCACTGGCAGGCGAATACCGTAGGCGTACTTGTTGACCAGCACAAAATCGCCGACCTCTAGCGTTGGCACCATGGACTCCGAAGGAATCTGAAACGGTTCAGCGAGGAAGCTGCGCAGCGCCCAGACGATGAGCAAAACCGGAAAGAACGAGCGAGCATACTCGACTGCAAGCGGCTCTTTGTCTGGTTCGTCTTCATCACTCTGCTCGCCGTTAGAGTCTGCGCTTGCCCGACTGGGCTTGAGCACGAAAACATCGAGCAGCCAAATGAGACCAGTGAGCAATACCGCTATGGTCAGCAGCAGCGGAAAGTCGATGTTCATGATCGCCGAGCGCCTGCGCCAGTGCGTTCATACAGCAAACTGTTGCCCTGCTTGCCGACCACTTCGATCTCGCCGGCATGGCGCATGCAGTAGGCAAATTTTTGCGCCATCGCGCGATTGCTGCCTAATGCTTGGGCGATCTCAACGGTTCCGAAAGTTTGCACCAACTCCTCCTGCAACAGATTCCACAGATCACCACAGCTGCGAAACCGATGGGCGGACAGCAAGTTCAACAGGCGCCGCTCGATCGTACGCCAACCACCGCGACCGCGCCGCAACGCGCAAGCGTACTCGCGGATCAATTCTTGCTCGACCAGGACTACTTCTAACTCGAAGTTGGGATGTTGCAGCAATTCCGGAATACTCACTAACTCATCCAGCACGTTCAGCAGCTGACCCTTCTTTGGCGAACGTCGACGACTGAAAGTCCCGTCTGCCTCCTGAGAAAGCTTGACGATGACGCTGACGCTAGCGATGGGGTGTACCACCACCACTCGAAAGTCCGTCAGCAACTGCTCCAGCTTGTGCCGCATGCTGCCCAGCCCGCGGGTTTGGATCTCATAAATTTGTTGCCCGTCGAGCAGGTCAGCGACGTAGTCGCCCACTGGAGCCTCCGCCACCGCACAGTCCAAGCGCGACAAATAGTGGCCCTTGAGTGCTCGGTGCAACGGGCTTTCGTTCAGCGTGCCGATCATCGCGGCATCCTAGCCCGTCTCCTCATGCTATGACATACTTTCCAGCCGACTAATTACAAGGACACTGCCATGAGCTTTGCAGGCACCTGGAACACCACTATGAACACACCTATGGGCGCCCAAAACGGCACTCTGACGTTGGTTGAAGAAGGCGGCGCCTTAACGGGCAAAATGGGCGGTCCCCAGGGCGAGATCGAGATCAAGGACGGCAGCAGCGACGGCAACGCTGCGAGCTGGAAAGCGGACATCACCTCCCCCATGGCCATGACGTTGGAGTTCTCCGCAACCGCAGACGGCGACACCATGAGCGGTAATGTCAAACTCGGCGCTTTCGGCAACGCCACCTTCGAAGGCACCCGCGCCTAACCGCTGGCCGATCTGAGCGGCACCAACCATGAGCTGGGAGGATGAGCTCGATGAGCTGAATCATCGGCGCGACCTCGCTCATGCCATGGGCGGTGCCGACAAAGTTGCTCGCCAACACGAATTCGGCAAACTCACCATTCGCGAGCGGGTCGACGCACTGTGCGATCAAAATAGCTTTCAAGAAATCGGCACCCTAGCCGGTGCCGCCCAGTACTCGGAAACTGGGGAGCTGCAGGCCTTCACCCCGTCTAACTTCGTCTTCGGCAACGCCAGCGTCGACGGCCGTCCAGTGATTGTCTCTGGGGACGATTTCACGGTACGCGGCGGTAGCGCCGATGCTTCCATCGCCGGTAAGCGGATGCGTGCCGAAGGTTTGGCCTTAGAGCTGAAGCTTCCTCACGTGCGCCTGGTCGATGGCATGGGTGGCGGCGGATCGGTAAAAACCATAGAAACCGCAGGCCGCACCTACATTCCGGAAGTGCGCGGCTGGGAGACTGTTGTACAGCATCTTAGCGTCGCGCCATCGGTTTCCTTAGCGCTGGGCTCTGTAGCAGGCATCGGCGCTGCGCGGGTCGCCACCAGCCACTATTCGATCATCGTGAAAGACACGGCGCAGATGATGATCGCGGGCCCTGCGTTGGTGGATTGGGCCAGTCTCGGCGATGTCTCAAAAGAGGAGCTGGGGGCGTCCAAGATACACACAAGAAACGGCGCCATAGACGATGAGGTGAACAGCGAGGCAGAAGCCTTCGAGCGAGCAAAGACTTTCCTTTCCTATTTGCCTGGCTGCGTCGATGAGCTTGCGCCACTCAGCGACTGCCAAGACGATCCCACCCGCACCGATCCCTCGCTGCGCAACGTGGTGCCAAAAGACCCGAGAAAGGTCTATAAGATGCGCCCGGTCATTGAATCCATTGTCGATGACGGTGCGTTCTTCGAGATTGGCTGCAAGTGGGGCCGATCTGTGATGACGGGTTTTGCCCGCCTAGGCGGCGTTCCAGTTGCACTCTTCGCTGAAAACCCAATGATCTATGGCGGCGCTTGGACCGCCGACAGTTCTCGTAAGCTCGTGCGCTTCATGGATCTGGCCTCTACCTTTCACCTTCCGCTGATCCATTTGGAGGATTGCCCGGGCTTTCTAATCGGCAAACAGTCCGAAGAAACCGCAACCATCCGCCATGGGGCAACCGCACTGGCAGCATTGGGCCAGGCGAGCGTGCCGTTTTGCTGTGTGGTCATTCGTAAAGCCTTCGGCGTTGCCGGAGCAGCCAACAACAAACCGGGCAGCCATAGCGTGCGCCTGGCTTGGCCCAGCGGCGACTGGGGCTCACTACCCATTGAAGGCGGAATTGAGGTGGCCTATAAGGCTGAGCTCGAACAAGCTGATGATCGTAGTGCCCACCTAGCCGACATCAAACAACGCTTGAATCGACTGCGCTCACCGTTTCGCTCTGCTGAGTACTTTGAAATCGAAGAAATCATCGATCCGGCGAATACCCGCGCCCAGTTGTGCCAATGGGCACACCTTGCTCGCCGGGCAACAAAGCCCGGTCCGACTCAATTCGGTTTCAGGCCTTAACGCTGCGCCTGGTATCCCCAACGTGCCCGATTACCGCGGGTATCAACATGCAGAAAGGGGCCATGATGGGGCGTTGCAGGATAGGCGCTGAGACCGCCGACATGGCCGCGACCATGGGCTGTTTTAGTATCAACTTCGAGTAAGTTTAAAAGCCACAATGCGTCGTTAACATCTTTCTTGCCGTCCCCGTTTAAGTCGTCCATCCAGTTGTCGCCATCGGTATCGACAAAAACATCGGCGGCGTCGCCATAGACATGGCGGCTGTAGGCAACGTTGCCGAGGCTTCGGTTGTACCGAGGCGTGCGAAAACCACTCATCACATGCAGCGATTTCAACTTCACACCGTGCTTTCGCGCAAGGTTCACCAGTCGCTCTAACTGATTGAGCAGCGCCGGCTGCAAGCCGACAAATTTAGGCCAAACCGCTTCCTGCTTACAAAGAAACTGCCCAAGTCGAAAGTGCGGCGAGACAAGCTGATGTTGGTTGCTTGGGGTAACGCGAATCAACCCGTCGGGCCTGCTATAGCGTTGGCCACGATCATTCGCTGGTGGATAAAGCCCGATTTCGTAACCTTCGATACGGGTGGTCTTAGCATTGAGTGGTGCCAACGGAAACAGTTGCAACCGACCTCGACGCGCACCAGCGCTGTAGTCCAGAGCCACGTGATCCACCGCAGTCGGCATGATGAGCTGATGGTGACCTGGCGCTAGGCGTTGTGCTCGCCCGGCAGAGGGTTCGACTCCCGAACTGAATTGCACCGCCGGCGCGCCGCCTATCCACACTTGATCGAACCCGATCAGCTCTAACGTTTGGCCCGGTTGCAAGCCATGGTAGTGCACCGCACGGCCACTGATCTCGCCAGCGCTGATGAGAACCGGCAAGGATTTTGCGGTTGCCAACGCGGCACTAAGCACCAACATTGCGCACCACAGCGCATGTAGCGTAGCGCGTTTCACGCGCTGCTAAAGTTCGATGGACGACACAGCAACCAGCGCATCACCGGCAGCAGCGGAGCGCAGCGCACGGTGATAGCCTCGCAGCTGCGCCAAAGTGGCGACCACCTCGCTGGGAAGCACGGCTTGTTGCAAAGGCTTTCGATCATGCCCATAGAGGTCTTCAAAGTAGGAGACTTTGCTATTTTCCACTTTTGCCGTCAGGTAGGAAAGAAAAACCGGCAGTGGTTCCGCCAGTTGCATGTACACCGTCCGCTGAGATTGTAGTTGGCGCTCAACACTGGATTGAGTCCAATCTGGCTGCATGCTCAACAGCGCCCGCGCTAGTTCGAGAGGTTGCTCAAGGCGTACGCAACCGTGACTGTAGGCTCGATAGTGCTGGGCAAATAGGCCCTTGTGAGGCGTGTCGTGCAGGTAAATGTTGCGCGAGTTCGGCAACATAAACTTGACCCGGCCCAACGAGTTTCCGGGCCCAGGCCGTTGCCGAAAAGAATACTCGAAGCCCCGAGGGCTGAGTGAGTCCCAGCTGATACTTGCCGGATCCAGTCGCTGCTTGCCGTTATATACGTCGAAACGCTGCTGCCCAAGATAGTCAGGATTCGCTTGTACTTTGGGCAACAGTTCACGGGCACCGATCTTCTTGGGCACAAACCACGTTGGGTTGAGCACAAACTTCTCGAGCTGTTGAACCAGCTGCGGCGTTGGATTGCTCTTCTTACCAATCACCACGCGCATCGCTAAATCGACCTCGCCGGCCTGGTACAACTGCAACTCGAACTCCGGGAGATTCACCAGCATGAAGGTCTCATTGAAGTCTGCGGGCAGAGCATCCCAGCGCTGGATGTTGATCGCCAACTGGCGCAAGCGCTCAACCGCCGTCACGTTCAGTGCCGCACGAGTTCGCGCGCCCACCACGCCATCGACTTCCAACCCGTGCCGCGCTTGAAACGCCATCACCGCCGCAGTTAGCGGCACGTCGAACAGCGTTGGTTGTGAAGCTGGCCCGAGCGTTGGGGTAGGCAGATCACCGCTGATTCGCAAGCGCTCACGCAGCGATGCCACCTGGGCGTCTTGATCACCTTCACGAAGCGATCGCTCAGTCCTTAAGCTTGGCCAGCCACCTTTGCGAAGAATTTTCAGTTGCGCCTCGTACGCCTCGTAGAGGCCCAGAACCTGGGGATTAAACGATCGCGCGGTTGGGGCTTCGGGCGTAGTAGCTCGAGTGACGCTTGCAAGAAAAATTGACAGAAATAGGGCCACGAACCCAAAACGGGCACTGATTCTGACAATCGTCCGCGATACTGCGGCCGATCGGCGGCAACAATTTAGGTCTGGCTGCTTCATTGAACTGCATGAGGAGCACTACTGCGACCTGGGGTAAGTTACTTGAGGCAAGCCCAATGAACGTGCGGGCTTGGTGGGGCTTTGTATGGCCGGTTTAGAACATTGTGAACGCCGAGCGCACATTCGAGAGCAGGATTCAGTCCGCTAGAGGCCTTTCACCACCTCTGAAACTCGCGCTAGGGAGTCCTCACACTGGTGCAAGCGGGCTCGCTCCCGACTCAAAATCCGCTCAAACAGCCTGCGCAAAACATCGTTTTCGGCTGCCTGATCGACCTCGGTTTCTAGCAGTGAAGACAAAAGATCGACCACCCGCTCTGCACCGTTCAGGCGCCCCCAGAGGTAGTCATGTTCGCGAAAGCCGCGATTGAAAAAGCCGAGAAAGCCCATGAACTGGCGGCACTTCAAACCGGAAAAAGCACTCGCGAGGGAATCTGCATCTGCAGGGCTAACCCGCTCAACCCGCAACTCCGTCAACGGATCCGGACCACCGTGTTCGCTACCTGGAGACAACAGCAACGCATCGTACAAGGGAAAGCCCAGATACTCCGTCAGCATGTGCGAGCGCATCTGCTCGTCCTGCTGTGCGCCATAGAACTTCGAAAATATCGCGTCCATGCGTTTGTCGATGGCTGCAAGATCCATGGACGCAGCCAAGGCACGCAACAGCACTGCAGCCGACTCTGCCGGTAACGGCAATGCTCGCGCAGCTTCGATTAGCCGCACCGCGAGTTTCGGGTCAACGCCGCGCGCGCGCCGTGAGAGGTACAACCCATCGAGGATCGCATAAGCTTCGCGCTTGAAAGTCGATAGCGCGTCTTGTGACTCGCTATCGAGCTGCTGAACGCGATCCTGCTGGTTTAGTCTGCGGATTACATATTGCACCCAACGAATGCGATAGCTGACATCAACGCCTGAGAGAAAGGCATCTTCGGCAGCATGATCTACGGGTGCTGAATCCGCGGCTTCGTGCGCTGGCTTCCACCAGCCGTAAATCGTGCTGAGCATCAAACTACGGCGCTCTGGGTCGTCCAACTCCGGGGTCAGAATCGCCCACTCTTCCGCCAAGGCCTCAGATAATCGCCATAGACGACGATGGACGTAGGCGCGATAGCCCAAACCGAGTTCCTTAGCAGCTAAACCCGTCGCAGCCCTGCGAGCTGCGGTGAGCGCTCTGATATCCGACGGCGCGCCTTCCGCAGCCACCAGCTTTTCCACCAACGCGGCGATGGCGTGGCGATTGTTCTCAATCACGCGCCGATTGCTTCGCGCCCGCAAATCTTGATCCATGATGTCCTGTAAGTCATCAGCGATGGGCTGATTGCGTGGAATGCTAGAAGCAGCGGCGCGAATGGTTCCAAGGTAGCCCAATGCCCGATCTGAAGATGCAGCATCTTCGAGGTTAGGATCAGGCTCAACGTACAAGATCACCCGTTCCACCTTGCGATCAGCGGGTCGGTGCTGCAGTGCTTCTAAGGCCGCCCCGAACGGTTTGTTGTTGACGATGCCGCCGTCAAGAAACAAGCGCTGCCGCGGATCGAATAGCGCGGTTGCCGGGTTACCGCCACTATCAAACAGACATTCGCGCAAAAATCGGTTTTCTCCGGGCCAATGCTGTTCGCGCTCCTCCAACACCTGCATCAGTTCCTTGTGCTGAAACGGTGCAAAAGCGCCGGCATAGGAAGACGAAGCACGTGCTGCCCACACCAAGGCGGGTATGTTGTCGTCAGCAAAGTCGCTAGCGCCTTCGCCCTGTTGATCATGCACATGGGTCAATCGACAGTAAGCGCCGTGGGCGCTTTCCCTCGCTACCAAGCGGTCATGCAGCCGGATCATACGCGGGTAACCGAACAAATCGGTGATGCTGGCATACACGTCCAGGCGCTGATCCGGCGGCAATAGCGTGCTGTTCGAGCGCCGCGCACGTCTCATGGTGTCTAGCGCCTCAAGAAACCGATGACACAGTTTGCTGCCACTGAACGGCGCTCGAAACCAAGACGTTCGAACCAGTCGCGTCAATTTACCACGCACTTCATCGTCGTCCGTCAATGCATCCGGCAGCCACAGTGACAACGCTCGCAAAAACGGATACAGATACCATTTGCGCAACCGCGAAACGCTTTCGCCCCGCAACTCGTCTGCATCGGCGCTCGACAGCCACAAGTCCGTGTGTGCATCCAGGGTTGCATCATCCACTAAGGCCTTGGCCAACATAACGCCATTAATCGCACCCGCCGATGCCCCGGCGATCACATCGATCACTACCCGAGTATGGTGCTTCTCGTTCAATTGCTTGAGCAATTCGAAGTAAATGGCTTCCGTGTCGTGGGGACGTTGATCCGGGCCCGCTGAGTAGGCTGTGGTCGCTGCACCGTCTACGCCGATTTCGTGGAGCACCTTGGAAGCTCGAACCAGCTTCAACAGCTCCTTGGTTACACCGTGCATATAGACCGCGAGCGATGCACCACCGTAAATCACCACCGCAAGGCGTAGTTCTCTTTTAGCCAATTCGGCGCGCTCCGGCGTTCAAGTCTGGGCGACCTTAAGTGCCTGCACGACAGCCGCCAAGTCGACATTCTGAACGTCTTGCAAGTGCGCCATGCGCTCATAGACCTCCGCAGCTCCCGCGTGAAACTGTGATGGTAAGCCAAGGGCCGCAAAAGTTGCTTCGATCTCTCGCATTTCTGCGACAAAGCGCCAGGCTTTCGCGGCTGTTCCAGAGGCGCTACGCTCGGCTGCCTGGGTCAGTTGCGGTTGCGAGAGCTGCCACTCGTGCTGCAGGGCAGTGCTCACATTGCCGGCATCTGCAAGGGCGCAAACATCCAGCAGCAGCGCACTGACACCTTTGGTATAAGCTGCATAGGCCATCTTCAGCAGCGACGCGGCATTCGCTGGCGCCTGCTCCTGTAAACCTGAAAGGGGAATCGCCTCCAGAGCGCTGTCGCCAAACCACAGCGCCACCTCCTCTGCGAGCGGGCCCGACAAGTACAAGCGTGTCGTCCCAGGCTGCAGCGCTGGTGGACCAATGATCCCCCCATCCACGTAGTGCTCACCAAACAACGCCTGGACGTTCTGCGCGGTGATCGAAGAGATCGCGTTTGCATCGAGGTAGATGCCGGTAAAGGACTGCGCCACCACGCTCTCGGCAACGCTTTCGGCAAACTCAGGGGGACAAACACTGATGATGGCGTCGACCTGATCACATAAGTGCGTCAGGCTTTGCGCTCCCACCAATCCGCATTGCTGCGCTCGCTCTGCGCTGGCTTGGCTCCGATCCTCGGGAAGCCAAAACACCTGATGCTGATTGCGACGCAAAGCCTGCGCAACAGATGTACCCATTTGCCCAGGATGTAGCAAGCCGATGTTCATTTGCGATAGTCCAGCGGCGGTTGCCTGTCACCGAGCAGCGCCTCATAGCGAAACTGCGCCCCGCGGCGCTGCTGAAACTCTGCCCGCGCGGCGCCTAACAGCTGGGCGTCTGTAAACAGTTGCGCCCCAGTGAGCGCCAGCGTCTGGGCCGCCAACAGCATGCCTTTGTGACCGATACTCATGCCACCGGCCGCGACTGCCTGCCAGGTGTGCGCTGGTGTGCCCGGAACCCAGGTTGCCGTCGCAAAGCCAACGGTTGGCGTCTGCCAACTGACGTCGCCAACGTCGGTGGAACCCCAGCGTTGTTGGATCTGCAACGGTGCAATTTTTGCCGCGGTATCCAAAGGTCGCAGATCGCCGACCAAAGTCTCCCGTAGGGTCTGGGCAAAGCGCAGCTCTTCTTTGCTGTAGCGCACACCACCGAGCGTTTGCATATGGGCGTGCACCGCTTTAGCTAAGGTTTCATTGGGTAGCACAGGGTAGTTTCCATGCATCACCTCCACGTCCACCTTGGTCCCGGTACCCGACGCAGCAGCCTTGGCGATTCCAACAACACGCTCGAACAGTTTTGCTGTTCGGTCCCGCTCAGGATGACGCACGTAGTAGTACGCCTGAGCCCGCTCCGGAACGATGTTTGGCGCCGCACCGCCATCGGTAATCACATAGTGAATCCGTGCTTCCGTAGGTATGTGCTCACGCATCATATTGACCATGTAGTTCATGGCCTCTACCCCATCCAATGCAGAGCGCCCACGATCCGGTGATTGTGCTGCGTGCGCAGGCGTGCCATGAAAAGTGAAGCGTCCAGATTTGTTCGCGGTAGTGGCGTACGCCGAGGCATCGTTAGCGTCTCCGGGGTGCCAGTGCAACATCACATCAACATCCTTGAACACGCCTGCCCGGGCAAGGTAGACCTTACCCGATCCACCCTCCTCGGCCGGGGTTCCGAACACCTTCACGGTTCCTACCCGCCGCTCTGCAGCCAACCACTGGGCAAGTACAGCCCCTGCGCTGGCCGACGCTGCGCCGAACAGATGATGGCCGCAGGCATGGCCCGGCGCGCCTTCCTGCAGCGGCGAGCGCTGGGCAACCGCGGCCTGAGATAGACCGGGCAGAGCATCGAACTCCGCGAGAATGCCAATCACTGGTCGACCCTTACCGGCACTGGCTACAAAGGCTGTGGGAATGTCCGCCAGCTCAGGGGTAATGCTAAAACCTGCGGAACGCAGATAGGCTTGCAGCGCCGCAGTGCTGCGCGTTTCCAAATAACCCAGCTCTGCCGAGCGCCATAATGTGTCGGCAAGCTGAGTCGCCTGCTGGCGATTTTCACTCACTCGCTCGGCAATCGCCGCAAAGTCAGGGGCTGCTTGCGCCAACGCCAGATTTCCCAGCAATAGGTACAAACACACAGCCATTGCACTCATGCCTGGCATGCTCACACCACCACTGACACCACTCATCGTCATCAAACGTTCCTGGGCTGCTGCAACAGCCAAGAAGTGTAACGGTCTAGGATGGCCACGTCAGGCTGACCGGGTTACGCTCAGGCACGGCGTCTTTCTCAGCGAACCAGCGGATGAGTGCATGCAGCATGACTCAAGATCAGGGCATCGGCGCGCCACCTGCAGCGGCAGCAGAATTGCCTCGTGCCTATTGTTGCTAACAGCCCTTAGCGGTTGCTTACAGGCTCCAGCGCCACCGCCACTACCCACAGGCGCCCCTGCAGACTTTCCCCTGCAACGCTACGGCGTTCAAGCTATTGGCAGGGTAATGACAGTTTCAGCAAGCGAACTCACCATCAAGGTTTACCGCGGTGGGCGACTGAAGCATCTGGGCCACAATCACGTGCTCACTTCTCAAGCCCTAGACGGTTTCATCATGCGCGCCAAAGAAGACACGCTGGTAGATAGCTATGCCGATATCTATCTACCCCTCTCCTCGCTGCAGGTGGATGAGCCCAGTGCCCGTGCCCAAGCAGGTGAAGACTTTTCTACTCAACCGAGCGCCGCCGACCGGCGAGGCACATTGGGCAACTTGCTCGGCCCTCGGTTGCTGGAAGCCAAGCGCTACCCTTACCTGCGTGCAGCGATCACTCTGACCGAAGCGCAGCCAGGTGTTTTCGCGGCGCAGATTGCACTCACGGTCAAAGCAGAAACGGTAACGCTAAGCGTGCCGGTACAGCTTAGCCACACCGCAGAGACCCTTAGCCTATCGTCTCAATTCGAGGTTACCCACGCGCAACTGGGCCTGACGCCTTTCAGCGTGCTCGGCGGAGCCATCTCGGTTGCCGACCCGATTCACGTTCAGCTGACGCTGAATGCGGAAACTGACTAAATGACTCTGGGCAGTGCCGATTTGGGGTACAACTAACCCTATTCAGGTTCGGTTCAGCCCGCAGCGCCTAACGTTTAAGTGTCATTGTCGAGGATTCCGCCCATGGTTCGACACATCAAATCATTCGCCCTGCCAAGCCTGTGCCTTGCGACCCTGCTACACGCAGCCCCGCTAATGGCGCTGGTTAACGATACCGAGCAAGCCCAGCCGATTGAGGCAGAAACGCTAATTAACGCGTCTTCCTCCCAGCGGGTCGACCATATTCCGTCGGTTGAACGCATTGATGCATGGCAAGCCCTAGACAGCCGACACGTGCTATTGAACGTCGATTCCAGCAGGCGTTACGTCCTAACCTTGGCGCAGAATTGCCATCAGTTAAATTGGGCTCAGAGCGTAGACGTCAGCCGTAGCGGTAATGCCATCTGGTCGCAGTTTGACTACGTGGCTGCCGACGGCTGGCGCTGCAACATCGGCACAATTCACCAGCTGGATGCCTTCTAGCTGGGCAGGAAGTGCACCGGATAGCTGATCTTGGTGGTGCTCACATCTCGGGTTCCGAAATCAAACAGTCGAATACGATTGACGATTTTGGAAACCACCGCGTCGTCGGCAAGCTCTGAAGCCACCACCTTGCAGTCAGCGACCCGACCGTTGGGGTCGATCACCAATTCCAGGACCACCTTACCCTGCAGCGTTGGATCTGCACGCAGCGCGCGATTATAGATAGCAAAGATCGCACCTTTGTTGGCATCGAAGATGCGTCGTATCTCTTCAATGCTACGCTGACGAGAGTCCACCACTTTCGGCTTTTTCACGCCCCGCTCGCCCTTGCTGGCTTTGGGCGCTTCAACTTTGGTCGTCTCTCGACCAGAAAGCGCTACGCCACCGGTATCGCTAGATAGCGCGGCAACGTTGACACCTGCACTGCGTGCGCTGTGTTTCGAGGTCAACAGCGAACGGTCGATGCTGGCGGCTGCGCCTGCACCGCGCTGAATACCGCCAGTGTCTTGAAGCTTGCTGGTATCAACCGCTTCGCGCATGTCGGCAAAAGCATCTTTGAATTGCAGCAAACCAGAAGTCGCAGCTTTCTCCCGCGCATCGGCAACTTTGGGTTGCGGCTTAACGATCGGCTCCGGCTTTTTCACCTCAGGTTTGGGTTTTTCCTTGGGCTTCTCAACCGGCTTTGGCTCTTCCTTTTTGACCTCCGGCTTGGGCGGAGGAATAGGTTTGGCCTTCGGCTTTTCCATCAGGATGCGCGCCAGCTGTGGCGGCAACTCTTCTAGCTCTTCACGCTCAACTTCCGGCACAGGCAGCAGTGGAATGACCAGGCCGCCAATGCTCACGATCAA
This sequence comes from Pseudomonadales bacterium, assembly GCA_051027215.1. Lineage (GTDB taxonomy): Bacteria > Pseudomonadota > Gammaproteobacteria > Pseudomonadales > Azotimanducaceae > CALHVX01. The sequence goes on from JBPCXR010000192.1 coordinate 12,810, forward strand.
GCAGAACATCACCAAGAGCCGTTTGAAACGACGCACATCTTCGTGCCCGGTATCCCACGGCAGCGCGAAGCTCGAGGCAGTCATGACGGCGCTGCTCATGTGGCGCTCTCGATTTTGTTTACCGCAAGCGATATGCGAGCGAAGTCCGCGCTCTGGCAGGTCAGCATGATCTGCTTCAACAACCAGTAGGGTAATGCTCGATCACCCATAATGGTGATCTCGAATCCACCCTCAGGTATGGCGCCCTTGCGCGAAGCTTGATAATCCAGCTCGGTTTTCAAGCCATCAATGACCTCAGCCTGGTCTGGCTGCAACTGCGAAACTTTGGCGACAGGTCGACCCTGCAATACCAGATCGTCGGCGCTCACAGAAATGGTCAATCGATTTTCAGGACGCTTTTCTGAAGTGGAATCTGGCAACTTGATGTCGCTAGATGTCTGCAACACCTCAACCTCTGATGAGTTCACCATCAGAAAGAACACCAGGATCGTAAAGATGTCCATCAACGACACCAAATTCAACGCTGCGGTTTTTTTCTTTTGTTTTTGCCGACGAGCCCGGTGGTGATGTGCACTCATGAACTTGCTCCACCGCTCCGATTCTTCGTAGCCTCAGCACTGGCAGCGACACCGCCAGGTTTTGCTGCGGGCGAATCACCCAGAGAAATGACCGGAAACAGTTCCGCCTGCACAACGTCAGTACCTACGACGGTGGGATACGCGCGTACGCGATCCATCACTGTCACCAGGGTCTGATAATCAGTTTCCTGCTCGAGCAGCACGGTAATGTCCTGCTTTTCGGGCATGCGGCGCTTCAGCTCTTGCATTACTAAGGTGAGGCCAGCGAAATCATGGGCGCCGTCTTTCTGCGGCAGCGTTTTGATCACACCACCGCGACCGTCCGCAACTTTCAGTCCGCTGTCCAGAACCACAACCTCGAGGTGCACAGCCTCTGGATCGAACTGTCCGTCGGCAGCATCGCCGCTGGGAAAGTTCAGGTCGATCACAGTCGTGTGGGTAAACACCATGGACAGCAGCAGCACTGGCACCAGCACAATCATGAGGTTCATGAATGGGGTGACGTCCAGGTCTGCGGCTTCGTGGTGCCGCTTAGCGCGTTCGCGAAGACGACTCATATGTGAGATCAGGCCTGTTTCTTGGCTGTAGGTGCGCGGGCGGGTGCTTTGGCTGCGTTGGCCGCGGCGCTAGGCACCGTCAGCTTGTCGTCGCCCTCCATCATGTTCAGGAACTTCACTACGGCAATTTCCAGGCTCTCGACAATCGCGCTGGTTTTGCTCTGCAGCAGCGAGTGCACCAATAGCAGCGGGATCGCTACCATAAGACCGAATGCCGTGGTGTTCATGGCAATGGAGATGCTTTGCGACAGCAGCGTAGCTTTCTCGGCCGGGTCGGCATTGGCGACCGCGGTAAAGGCAGCGATCAAACCAATGATGGTGCCCAGCAGTCCGAGCAAGGTCGCGATATTCGCGAACGTAGCCAGATACGGGGTACGTCGTTCGATGTTGGGCAGAATCTCCAACAAGCCTTCTTCCATCGCGTATTCAATGTCGCTACGGCGTCTGGAGCTACTGTGGCGATTTAGGCCATCAGCTACTATGCGGCTCATCGCTGACTTCGACTTCTGGGTCAGGTCAGCCAATTCACGCATGCGACGTTGCTTCAGCAGTGGCAGCATCTGTTTGAAATCGCGGCGATTAACGCGCATCTGATTCGCCAGATACACAAACCGCTCAAGGGCGATCGCTAGACCGATGGCCAATACCACGGCGATGGGATACATAAAGGGTCCGCCTTCCTGAAAAAAGCTGACCACGGTGGTATACAGGTCCATTCGTTACTACTCCTCACTCTCAATACGATTGAGCGTCTCAAAGTACTGCAGCTCGCGTCGATACGCGGGCGGATACAGCCTTCGAAACACTTCTGCTTCCGTGAAATCTGCCTTCACCTGAAGGTCTGGCAGGCCCTCCGGCGATTGCCAAGGCAAGATATACAGCACTTTTGGCAATTCTTGATTGCCCGAGATCACGGTTTCATCGAGCTCGATGAAGCCACGTTCAGAAGGCGCATCCTGTGCCACAGCCGCTGCGATCCACAGCACACTTGAAATGCTGAATAGCACGCGCCAAAGCGCGGGCCGAGCTGCATGTTTTCGGGGTGTCTGTTGCGTCGATACCGGCATTGCTATTCTCTGGTCCGGCGTTCGAGATCCATGACCCAACCGGCAACCTTACGATCAGGTTCATCTACCAAAACCTGATACTGCCGATAGGCAGACAGGGCCTCAGGTAGTCGACCGAGGTACAGCTCATAAAGAATGCCAAGGTTTAGGTAGATGTCAGCCGAGTCCGGATTATTCGACAAACAGCTTAAGTAGTGATTTTCCGCGGCATCGAAATCGCCCATCTGCCGCGACAGCACACCAAGCTGATTGTAGGCAGCACAGTTGGCTGGATTGGCGGCAATGGCTTTGCGAAACGCCAACCGGGCTTCTTCCTGTTGGCCTAAACTCAGGTAAACCTGCCCAAGGTTCACCCACGGGCCAGCCAGCTCAGGTTGGCTTTCTGTCACTCGCCGCAGTAATCGCTCTGCTTCCGCCAAATCACCTGATTTGATCGCTGCTACCGCGGTCGCAAAATCTTCAGCATTGCGACCTTTAACCGACGGCGCCGGAATCGCGCTGTGCGCATGCTGAGTCTGCGCATCAGCCGTTCGCTCCTGGCGATCAGTAGCCGCGTTAACCTCGTGTTCGCTCACAGGCGCACCGGCACAGCCGGTAATCAACCCTGTAGCCAACAACAGTAGGCTAGTCTGGAGCCGCAGCGAGTTAGTGAATACGTTCAACATACGCGATTTGGCGCTCCTGTTTGTCGAATCGGGCTGGCATCAAGTCTCGCAACGCGGTGAAACTCTTCTGCACCCATTCGTCGTAAACGCCTCCCCAGCTGCGCTGCATATTGATCTCATGCAGGCTGATGGCTTGCTCCTCAAACGGGTAAGCTTGCTCTTCTAGCAAGAGGTCGTACTGCTCGAGCTCCAGTGCCGACAAATTTGCCGGGCGTTCCGAGCCCATGATGGACTGCGCCAACGATACGTACAGTTGGGCAATTTCGAAGGTTGAAGCAGAAGCTAACTCCGCAACCTTGTAGGCGGCGACTGCTTCGTAAGCAGACACCGTAGTCTTCAACGCTCGGGTCTTTTGCTTCAGGCTTCGCGCCAGTGGCCGAGTTAAGGCAATCACGTCGAACCGCGCTCGCTCGCGAGCTGCCAGCACAAACTGTGCATCGGCGGCGAGATAAGTGGCCCGCTCCGTGGCTTTGCGCCCCATACGCTGATGAATTCGAATCTTGCGATCCAGCCACGGTAGGCGCGCGGCTGCATCGCTGCGCTGGCTGGCAAAGGTATCGAGCTGATGGACCGCCTCTAGATTAAGATCCAGTGGCTCGGGAAAACGTTCAACGTAATCCGCGAAGTAGGTGCGAGCGTTGCCAATGTCCTGCTGTTCCAAGTAAAGCTCAGCAGCGCGGTAAAGTGACTGGCGCGCCACTTCAGAGTCAGAACTCGAACGAGAAACGTTGACGTACTCCTGGGCCGCCGCGCTGAAGTTGGCTGTCTGCTCATAGAGACCAGCCATGCGTATATCAATTCCCTTGCTCAGCGGATGGGTCGGATAGTCGCTACGGAAACGCCCCAACATGCTCGCCGTACGCTCGAACTGCTGCTGAGCTTCTACCACGGCAATGGCATCGTATTGGCCCTGAACAGTGAGCTCGGCGTTGAATTCTATGCCTTGCATGCGCTGAAAGTGGGCGATTGCTTTTTCATACGACTGCGCCTGTTCAGCGGCTTCGGCTTGCTTATAGACTGCGGCCAGAAGTTTTTCGGCTACCGGCAAGCGTTGCTGTTCACTTGGACCAGAGGCCAAATAGCGTTGATAAGCAGATTCGGCGCCTGCATATTGCCCAAGCTCAAAGCCGCCATGACCCTGAATCAACCAGTTAGTCTGGGCCAGCTCCAGTGGCAACTGACTCCAAGTGGCAAAGGCACTGTCAGCCAACTGCACCGCCTGTTGGTAACGACCGAGTTTAAACAGTGAGTCTGCAGCGTCGGTTTGAACTGTCGCTGCGCGCGGATCGTCGGCGAAAAGCAGGGAAAACTCGACTTGAGCGTCGATCTTGCTTTGCTGTAAACGCTCACGCTCCTGCTGATCGTTTTGCGCCGCATCGGCCAACATAGTGGACAAACCCAGAATCGCCGCATAGCCAGCTTCTGAGGCGCTCTTGTGCTCCGGAAACTCTCGCAGCAATCGCTGATAGGCAGCAACCGCCCGCCCAGGTTCGGCAGCCTCGGTATATACCTCTCCCAACAAGAACAGCTGGTCGGCCACCGTGACATCTTCCGGGAAAGTCTCAACCGTCTGTTCGTACCAGTCTGCGGCGACGAGGAAAGCTTCGCGAACTGCCTGCTGCGCGCGACGTCCGCCTTTGTCCGCGGCAGCCAACTCCTGCGCCTTGGCGTGACTGATGGCTGCCAGCTCTTTGAGGTAGGTCTTCAGGGTCGGTAGATACAAACTGCGGTCTTCGCCTGCATGCACCTGCCAAAACTCGCTGCGCACGCCGTAGCGGCGCACGTACTCTTCCTTCTTCGGCTGTATCTCACTCGGAAAGTCAGCGGCAACCAAAGTGTCAATCATGCCCTGATGCGCATTGGGCGCACGCAGGTCCAAGGGATTTTCGTCGACAAACGTCTGCCAGGTGGCGACGCTGTCGAGAAAGCGCTCTTTCTCTACATGATCATCGGCCAGGCGTTGGTACACCAAGTACTGCCAGCTTGGCTTGCCGATGTCGCTCATCTGTAGCGCTAGGGTCTTGGCACCGTCCAGATAACCCAACGCTAAGGTGACCACCCGCAAGCTGTCGTCCAGCAGTTCGCGGTCAGTGGCTGCCAATTCTTCCAGACCGGTTTTGCCATCGGTGCGGCTTGCACCTACCAGGCCATCGATCACGGCGAAGAAATTCAATAGGCCGGCTTCCAGATCGGATTGTTTGAACAACGCCCAGCCGCGCATGTAATTGGCGTTCTGCCAGAATGGCGTCTGAGGTCCAGCAGCCACCACCACACCGTAGTCTTGTCCGGCCTGGGCATAGTCGCCCTGAGAGAACGCCGACTCGGCACGACGAAAGTGAGCTTCTACCGTATAGATGCTGTCCGGATGGCTCTGTATCAAACGATCGAGATAACGTGTCGATTCAGCGCCCTGTCCTTGCACGTCGTGGGCTCGTGCCAGCTGATAGAGAATCTGATCCTGGCCAGTCGCATCAGTGCCTGCAGATTGTGCCAACAGCGATTCATAGAGAGACACTGCATCTTCATAGGGTGCCTCAACGCCATCGATATCAGCCTGCTCACCGCGCTCCATTTTTAGATCTGCCAGGCGCTTGCCGACCGCCAGGTTATCGCTGAGATCAGGAATCAACCCGTACACTTTCTCATAAGCAACCAGCACCTCTTCCTGGGTGGGAGAGCCCGGTGCCGTATCCGGTAACTGCAATGGCGGAAGGTCGCGAATGACTTCACCAATTGCCGGACCTTTGGGGGCGAAGGTATCGTCCTTGCCCAACCCGAACCAGCTACAACCTGCGCTGAAGCAAAGTAGCCACGCTAGTGTAAGCAAGCGCGTCATGGTCTTGTTCCCGTTGCCGGAACAGAGCCCAAGGCTAGCTGATCCGCTGTTCGAGCAATGGCCACCCGAGTAACCAGCAGATATTGCTGTACTTGCTGCATCTCTTGTCGCATACCGCGACGAATCTCTTGCGCCAACTGTTCTTCCCGATCTAGCACCGCCGCCGCTACCTCAGCGCGAACCTGATCAACGCGATCTGCAAGCAGCAAGAAGTTCGTTTCAACGCCTGCAACAAAGTCTGCTTCAGCGCCCTGCACCCGAACCAAGCGCCCGTCAACATCGGCAAGCAACTCGTAACCTTCGGCAACGGTGCGTCGTAGAACCTGCAGACGAGAGGCGTGCTCCACCGTCTGCTGCCACAACATGACACCGCGCAAGCGATCGATGCGGGCTTGCCACTTGCCTTTGTCCTTGTCGTCAAAGCGTTCGGCTACCAGCTCGCTCATGTCGCGCAGCCGCGTTAGGGTCTTACGCTCTTCAGCTGTGCCTAGCTCGTGCATCCAGTCCCAGTCTAAGCTCGGGTCAATACCACCCAACTGTGACAACGATGCTTCCAGACCCTGCAGCTCAACGCTCAGCGCCTGACGATTGGCTAGCAACTCATCTTCATATAGCAGCTCCTTGGCTTGTGCACCCCGTCGTCGCTGCTCTGCGGCGACTTCTTCGAGTGCGGCCAGGTTTTGCGGGACCTGTTCCAACCAAGACTGTTCGTCCAGCAATGTTCGCCAGTCGTTCAGTAGTCCGTGGACCGTTTCGCTTGCCAGCCACTCCAGCCAGTCCGTGTGACCAAGCTCGGCTTGCCAGCGTTCCATTAGATCGGCTTTGGTGTCTTCATCGACTTCAGGAGTAGAAAAAGTTGCCAATAGCTCGCGCACCCAGGCTGGGTCCTGAGCCTGAGAAGACAGCGAAGTCAACGCCGTGAGCCGTGTTTCGAAAGTGCGCTCGGCACGTCGATATTGCTGCAACGCCATCTCGCGCGACGCTAGGTTCTCTAAGCTCAGTGGGAAGCCGAGACGCGCTGCGGCGGTACTCGGTGTCCAGTACGGCTGTTCTTTCAACGTCAGCCAAATCCGCGCAGCCAGCTCGTACTCATCTTGACCCATGGCCAGACTGCCATAGGCGGCAAGAGCGGTGTCTCGATAGCGACCGCTGGCAGGCAGTTGCTCCAACACCCGGGCTGCATCGGCTTGGGATTCTTGCTCATTGGCCAGAAAAGCTAAGGCAAGCTTGGCGCGCTGCACCAGATCGAAGGTTTCGGCGTCTTTGGCAGTTATCTCAGATAGCGTGGTGAACGCTGCAGTAGCTGCTTCAGCATCTTGGTTTTTAAGCGCCACACCCAAATTGAACAAGCCGTAGGCATGGTAAGCATTGTCTGCGGGTATTAGCGCCAGGGCTGCACGGGCGCTGTCAAAATCACCCCGAGCCATAGCCAGATCGGCACGCATATACTCGACTTCTGGGTGAGATTTCTGCTTGCCGCGCCAGGTTTCGCCTAGGTCGATGGCCGACAACCGTGAGTCCAGCGCGTTCCAATCACCCCGGCGGTGATACTCCCTGGCAAGATGAAACGCTAAGCGTTGTTGATCGATTGGGGTCAGTTCGCTCGGGTCAATCGCCGCAAAGGTCTCGGCCGCGGTATCAAACATGCCATCAGCAAAAGCGAAGCTACCTTCAGCCAGTTCAAAGCGGACGCTGTCTTCACCACGCATGCCTTGGGTATCGGCCACCATTGCGGTCACCAGCGCTGCGCTGTACTCAGATTGGAAGTAGTCAAACAGCACCGTGCCATAGGTGAGCTCATCCGCTGGCTTGGCACCGGGGCCCGCCAGGGTGCAGCTCAAAATCAGCTTACACAGAAATTCTTTCATGTCGCTTTACTGTGGCACCGCAGCCGCAGCTCAGTCGCTAACCGAAGCAGAAAATTCCGGCTGATAGGAGCTTTCGGAATCCGTGACTGCCAGCTCAATGTAAGTGGGCTCGAAGGTCTTGTCGAACTCGACCGTGGTGGCGCGTTTAAAGTCTCGGCCACTGGGTCCACGACCGGTAAAAAATGCGGTGACTCGGTTGTTGCCCTGCTTCGCATTGCCGACGTACAGCTTCTGCACCGCGCCGCGGTACAACGCATCGACCTGCTTTTCGGTGTACAGGTGATGGTGCACTTCTTTGCCGTTCAGCTTAAGGGTGACTGCATCGAGTTGAAAAAACTCACCCAGCTCCATGGACAGATACACTGCAACCTGGGAGCTCGCAGGAAATAGCAGATCCTCTTCGAGAATCACTAGATCGCGCTTGAGCTTAAGCAGCGACTTCTTAACACTCTCGAGATTTGCATCTACCGGCGCAGGGGCAACGGTAGGCGCAGCTTCTTGGGTATCTAATTCACTGGCGACTACGGCTTTAGCAGCGTTCTCGGCTGCCGCTACGGCCTCAGAGTCGCTAGTTTCAGCTTGGGCCTGAGCGACCAGAAGCGTGCCGAACAACAGCACAATCGCGTGAAACGGCGCTCTCGCTATGTTGGCCGCTGATCGAAGCATTGACATCTGATTATCCCTGTCACAGTCCATTGTTGCTTTGGCTGTGGTCGTTACTCACGAATGAGCTGTTTGACCACCTCCACGTACTTGGCTTCATCACCGGGTTTATAGCCGCGGTGGATGTAGCGGATCACGCCATCTCGGTCGATCACAACCGTGCTCGGCATGGCTTCAAGCTTGTACAGCTCGCTGATGCTTTGTGCTTCATCGATCAACACCGGAAAGGTAACGTTGGTTTTATCGACGATCTTCTGCGCCGGTGCCGTCTCGCCTTCGACGTTAACCCCGAGGACCGCGAAACCGGTTTCTTCGTAGCGCTGATGCAGGCGATCGAGAATGGGCATCTCTTGACGGCACGGGCCGCACCAGCTGGCCCAGAAGTTCAATAACACGACCTGGCCGCGATACTCTTCCAAACGCAGATTGCTGCCTTGCAAAGTCTTCAGGGTGAAATCGGGAGCTGAATCCTGCAGCGACACCGCATTAGCGGCACCAGAGGTCATCAGGCCCAGGGCCATGGTGCTGCCTAACAACAGGCGCTTGAACGGGTGCATATCAGTCTCCCAACAGTAAAGTGAAGCAGCGGGTCGTCGAAAGACGTGAGTCGATACTGCTTGCAATTCGCGTCCTTGCTTGCATTCGACTCGCCCGGAATCCTGCCGGACCTGAGTTCCCTTCAGTAGCCATTTCCGAACTACCGACCGCTACTACTGTGTGCAGAGTCCTTTGCACATCCAACATTTCAATCGTTGAAATGCCGCTTTGCTGACTCTTCCATAAGGTAAGCAAAGCTCAAGTGACATAAGGACCGAAATCCGCCGACTGCACGAAACCTAAGGCTGCCCTGAGAGAATCGACAGCGGATTTCGGTATAACCGTCACTGCGGAAAGAGTACGGGTGCGGAGAAATTAAGACCGTGGGAGCGGTCACGTTTCATTCTTGATACATCTGAATTGCGGCGGAACTGAGAACGCTGACCGCAATCAGGGCGCTGCTGTAGGGGGCACGAGCTCGTCCGAATAGGTCATGTTGCCCGCGGCATCGATAATGATCCCATCAATTCCGGGCATCTGATTAATCAAGGCCATGCCTTTAGCCGCACCAAGAACGAAAACGCTGGTCGAAAGTGCATCGGTAAAAATGCCGCTGGGGCCGAGTATGGTAACGCTCATGCTACCGGCAGCGGAGCTGCCGGACGTTGGATCGATGATGTGGTGGTAGCGCACGCCGTCTTGCACGAAAAAGCGCTCGTAATCGCCGGACGTCGAAATTGCGGTGTCAGACAGCGGCAACCGAACCGCCATTTTTTTGGTGTCGCGTGGGTGTTGCACACCAACCACCCAAGGTTGTCCGCGCCGGTCGCCAAGAATCCGAGTGTCGCCACCAGCGGAAACCGACGCTTCGCGAATTCCTGCCGCTGCAAAGATCGTAGCTGCACGGTCAACTGCATAGCCTTTGGCAATGCCGCCGAGATCTACATAGGTGGCCGCATGCTTGAAGCGTACCCTTTGCCGAGCCGCATCGATTTCGATGTGGCGGTAGTCGATACCCTCTACAGCGCTATCGAGGGTGGCCTGATCGGGTGCTTCGCCGCGACGATAGTCGTAGTAGCGGCCGGCCGAAGCGAAAGTGACATCGAAGGCACCCTCTGTTAGCTCCGAAACCCTCTGGCTCGCTGTTAGCAGTCGTATTAGCTCGGCTGAGACCTGGGTCCAACCCTTTGATGCTTCACGGTTGAGGAAGCTAAGCTCGCTGTCCTCGCGGTACGGGCTGAAAGCCGCGTCGATGCGCTGCATTTCGGTTTGCACCTCGGCCAGCGCCCGCCGGGCAATCTCGGGGTCGGCATGCCAGGCCTCGGCATGAATCCGGGTACCCATGGCTTCATGGTCCAGGGATTCCCAACCCCCATGGGCTAGCAGCGGCAACCACAGCAGGGCCAAACAGAGACAACGCTGTGCCACAACCAAGGCTTCGGACCGCAACCGGCAATCAATCGTCATCGAACCTCCATGCCCGACTGTCAATTTGACTGCTGAGCACAGTAAGGGCTCAGCGCCCAAATAACGCGGAGATTGCGCACAGAATCACACTGCCCTTAGGCTAACCGATCTACTAATGGGGGGTTACTGTGTCTAATCAATCGTCAGAACGGTCAGGTCGGCTTACCGGCACAGTCGCCGTGATCACCGGTGGTGCCAGCGGCATGGGCCGAGCCACCGCGCTACGCTTTCTCAAAGAGGGTGCCAGCGTAGTGATCGCCGACTTCAATGAAGTCACTGGGGCGCAGACCCTAGCCCTGGCCGCTGAGCAGGGATACGCGGACCAGGCCCGCTATATTCATACCGATGTCGCCAATGAAGCCCATGTGATTGCCATGATTGAGCTGGCGGTCAATGAGTTTGGCGCTCTGGATGTGGTTTTCAACAACGCCGGGGTGGGCGGGGCTATTGGGCCGTTGACCGAAACCAGCGTTGAGGACTGGGACTACACCTTTGATGTGCTGGTCAAGGGCGTGTTCCTCGGCTGTAAGCATGCGGCGCGTGTACTCAAAGCCCAGGGACGCGGTGGTAGCATCATCAATACGGCTTCGATCGCTGGTCTGTCCGGTGACGCCGGTCCGCTCGCCTACTCCGCGGCCAAGGCAGCCGTCATTAACCTGTCTCGAGCTGCTGCGGTGGAACTTGGGCCTGAGCGGATTCGCGTGAATGCCATCTGCCCCGGATTTATCGCCACACCCCTGGCCGAGGGCAAACGCCCGGAAGCAACGCGACGTGCCTTTGCCAAAGCACAACCCTGGCCGGCGCATGGTACTGGTGAGCACATTGCCGGCGCGGCGTTATTCCTCGCCAGCAGCGACTCGGAGTTCGTGACTGGCGAAGCCTTGGTGATTGACGGCGGGCTGACCGCAGCAGGGCCCAAGCTGTCGACCCAGTTCGCCAATATTTCTGCGCGCAATGCCAGGGTCGCCGGAATCACCAAAGGCAGTACGGGCGAAGCTCCGCAACTGCGAACACTAGACACGTGAGCAAATGGACCCGGTCCTGAACCAAGTCTAGGGCTTACAACACTCCGCCGCTAAGCTGGAAATGGCCACCCCGCGCCGAGCCTGGCGAACCGAGTTGCGATCGTGGCCGTTGGTCAACCAGGCCAGCGATAATCCGGATGCTGGATCCACCCAGGCTAGCTGTCCCCCTGCGCCGTTGTGCCCAAAGGCTGTTGGAGAATTGGTTTTACCGAAACCACGATAGCTGCGGTCTTGCGCACCTGAGATGATGAGGCCCAGCCCACGATTCGCGAGCTTGCCGAATAGCGGATCCTTCAAATCGCCTGAATGCACGGTGCGAGCGTTGGCTAGCGTTTGCGCGTCCCACAATTGCTGGCCATGTAAGCCGCCGTGCAACAAAGCTTGATGGTACAACGCCAGTTCTGCTGCACCGCTGATACCGCCGCCGCCCGGCACACCCACCGCCTGAATCTCTGGGCGGTTGAAACTGGTGATCGCTTCTTCTGTGACCTCCGTCTCCGGCGGCACCGGCATACCCATAGCCTGATACTCCTCGGCAGTCATGGCCTCGCCAACGTAACTGCAGGGCAATACCTGCGACTGGGCTTGTTGCGGGATTAGGCCCAGATAAAAACGCGTAAGGCCCAGCGGATCCAGAACCCGTTGCCGCACGAACTCGACAAACGCCTGCCCGCTACGACGCTCAATAAGCTCTGCCAAAACCCACATCGAGGACGACGGATGGTATTCAAAGCGACTGCCAGGTGGCCACTGCAGACGCCACTGCCCATAGCGCTGCAGGCGACGCTCCGGGTCTTCCCAGTCCAAGGGCCGAAACGGCGCATGGGGAAATCCGGCGGTGTGGGTCAGCAGGTGATGCACCCGCACGCTGTCTTTGCCGTTGCTCGCAAATTCGGGAATGATGTCGACGACTGCCTCATCAAGACGCAAGCGCCCTTCGGCCAGCAACAACCAGACGGCACCGGCGGTAATCGCCTTAGTGGCTGAAAAGATGCAGAACAGCGAGTCGTCGTTTGCAGCTCCAAAACTTTGCTGGACCACCACTTTGCCGTCACGAGCCAGCGCCAGCTGCGCCGCCGGTAGCAACCCCTCCCGAACCTCTTTGCTCGCCCGCTCGATCAGGCTGGCCAGGCGCTGGGGGTTGATCCCGGCATCCACAACCGCCGCCGTGTCAAAGTTCTGCATCTCGCCGCGCCCTGCTTTTCTAACCGCTGGACCGGTAGAATGCCCGGCGGAATTCAGGAACACCATATGTCCAGCCAAACCCACCCCTCCTCCAACTTGTCCACCACACAGCTGCGGGGCTTTGTCGACTGCATCGGCAACACCCCCTTGATCCGTCTGCAGCGCCTGTCAGAGGCCACAGGTTGTGAAATCCTCGGTAAAGCCGAGTTTCTGAACCCAGGTGGGTCAATCAAAGATCGCGCCGCACTGTGGATGATCCGTGGCCACGAACGCAGCGGCGCTTTGCAGGCAGGGGGTACGGTGGTTGAAGGCACCGCCGGCAATACCGGGATTGGCTTGACTCATGTCTGTAACGCCAGCGGCTACCACAGCGTCATTTACATGCCAGACAACCAGTCTCAGGAGAAGGTCGATCTGCTGCATACTCTGGGCGCTGATGTGCGGATCGTGCCCACCGTGCCCTACGCCAACGACATGAACTACCAAAAGCAGGCAGGCCGTTATGCGGAGTCCTTAGAGGGCGCGGTCTGGGCGAATCAATTTGATAACACTGCAAACCGCATGGCCCACTACGAGGGCACTGGGCCGGAAATCTGGACCCAAACCGAGGGCAAGGTCGACGCCTTTACCTGCGCCACGGGAACCGGCGGCACTCTGGCTGGAGTTTCCCGCTTCCTAAAGGAACGTAGTCGTGATATCCGCATCATCCTTGCCGATCCCATGGGCAGTGCGCTGTATAACTGGGTCACCACCGGCAGCGCCAAAATGACACCGGGGCCATCGATCACCGAAGGCATCGGAAACAGCAGGGTGACTGACAATCTCGCCGACACCGACATCGATGGTGCCGTGCAAGTCGCCGACCAGGACATGGTCACCATGGTGTACCGCACTATGGCTGAAGAAGGCTGGTTCTTTGGCTCCAGCACCGGAATCAATCTTTGCGCAGCCGCCCAGGTAGCCTCAGAATTAGGTCCGGGCCATACCATAGTCACGGTGTTGTGCGATGGCGGCGGCAAATATCAGTCGTCACTGTTTAACGCTGACTTTCTAGAACAGCGCGGGCTGCACGCACACTAAAGCCCTCACGCCGGTTGGCAGCGAAGCGAACAACGGAGAGTTCATTCATGATTCGATCATTCACCCCTACTCTGCTTGCGACGATGATCGCCATCGCCTGCTACGCAGCCGGCGCGTTCGCTGCAAACCAAGCCGCCGTCACTGAGCTGCGCGAACCGCTGTTCGAAGCTGCGACCAGCGCGCTTTCGAGTGCCAACGGCGTGAAGGCTTCTGTGTTGGCGCCTTTAGCCTACGAAGAGGGAGCCCTGGCGTACAAGCGGGCAGAAAAAACGCTCGCCGACGCCGGTAGCATCGACAGCATCACACGAGATGTGAAGCGAGCCACAGATGCTTTTACCCGCAGCGCTACGTTGGCGGCAAGTGCCGCGCAAGCCTTCGGCGGAACCCTCAGAGCCCGGGACGATGCAGAGAACGCAGAGGCGGAAAAGTACGCACTCGACGACTGGCGTGATGCCGAAGTAGAGTTTTACGAAGCCGCTACTGCGCTTGAGCGGGGTCGCGAACGCAGTGCGAATCGTGCGGCAGAAAAAGCACTAGATCTGTATCGCAGTGCCGAATTGGAGGCGATCAAAAGCAATTATCTGAGTGAAACTCGCGACCTGCTCGAGCAAGCTGACGAATTGCGGGCAGAACGCTACGCGCCGAAGTCGTTCATAGCGGCCGCCGAAACGCTGGAACTCGCGGAGACCGAGCTGACCAACAATCGTTATGACACCGACCGGCCGCGCAACCTCGCCCAGCAAGCCAAGCACTCCGCGCTGCATGCCATCTACGTTGCCAAGCTAGCCGACCAGGTACGCAAAGACGAAGTTAAGCTGGAAGACGTATTACTGTCCTGGGAGGCCTCAATTCGCAATGTCGCTTCGCAGTTGGACATTCCTGTTTACTTCGACAGCGGCGAAAGCCAGGCGCTGGCTAGCATTCAAGACGGCATCGTCGAGCTACAAACACAATTGGCCGCGAACGAAGCCAGCCTGACAGAGCGCAACGAGCAGATCAACGCACTGAATTCACAGCTCTCCGACTTGCAGCAGAATCTAGGGGACCAATCGGCGGCCGCCGAGCGCTTGAATACGGTATTGCGGCAACAGGAACAAAATCGTCAACGGTTCGCTGCGGTAGAAAATATTTTCGCCGTCGATCAAGCCTCTGTATTGCGTAAAGGTAGTACGGTAATCATTCGTCTGATCGGCTTGACTTTCGACAGCGGCGCATCAGTGCTGAAGGAGGATCACGAAGCCGTGCTGCAGCAGCTGACCCAAGCCCTGGGGCAGTTTCCCGGCGCCAGCGTGGTTGTTGAAGGCCACACCGATTCGTTTGGCAGCGATGCTGTGAACCTGGAACTGTCACAAAAGAGAGCTGACGCGGTCGAAGCCTACCTAACCGGGCGCGGCGTAGGTAGCAACAAGGTTACCGCGTTAGGATATGGCGAATCACAACCACTGGCCAACAACGAGACGGCGGAAGGTCGACGCAGAAATCGCCGTATCGATGTAGTGATCTATCCGTGAGCGGAGGCTTGTGTACCCACTATGCTTATTGAAAAACGCCCCCTCGAATTGTTCATCGGACAAATATTCGAAAGCGTAGGCGCTGGGGCGCCAGTGGCTGCGGAGGTAGCCGAGCATCTGGTTCTCGCCAACCTCAAAGGCCACGATTCACATGGCGTCGGAATGGTGCCCGCCTATGTACACAACATTCGGCAAGGTCACCTAAAAATCGATGCGCACGCGCGCTTGAGTACTGATCAGGGTGCAGTGCTACGGGTCGATGGTGACTTTGGTTTTGGCCAAGTGGTGGGTCGCGAGGCCTGCGATCTGGCCATCGAACGCGCAGCACAAACCGGGATTGTGTGCCTGGGTCTGCGCAACGCGCACCATCTAGGTCGTATCGGGCACTACGCTGAACACTGCGCCAGGGCCGGCCTAGTTTCCGTGCATTTCGTGAACGTCGTTGGCCATGAGCCTCAAGTTTCTCCCTTTGCCGGTCGCGAGCGGCGCATGACCACCAACCCGTTCTGCGTCGCCATTCCGCGCTCGGCACAGGAACCGCTAGTTTTGGACATGGCGACCAGCGCCATCGCCCTGGGAAAGGTACGGGTTGCGCACATGAAAGGCGAGGCCGTGGCAGACGGCGCGCTGGTGGATCACGAAGGCCTGCCCACCACCGATCCGAAAGTGATGTACGAGGCGCCGTTCGGTGCCCTGGGACCCTTTGGCGGCCACAAGGGCTATGGCTTGGCGGTGATCTGTGAGCTGCTTGGCGGCGCTCTGGCAGGTGAGTGGACGGCGCAGCCCGGGCAAGCACGCCCTGGCACGATCGTGAACCACATGCTGCAGTTCGTGTTTGATCCGAGCGCCTTCGGTGGCATTGAGGCATTTCGCACCGAAGTGGATGCCATGGTGGAGTATCTACACAGCACCGAGCCGGCAGCAGGCTTCGATCGGGTTCGGGTGCCTGGCGAGCCTGAGCGCGAGTCCCTTGCCGAACGCACTACCCATGGCATTCCAATCGATGACAACAGCTGGGCCGGGATTTTGGCGGCGGCGGAACGTGCCGGCGTTGAGGTAACGAACTATCCACCAGCGCAAGCCTAGTGGCTCAGCACCCAAGCGGCCTGCTAAGTGCCTATAATGCGCACCTGAAAACCCAACGCTTGAGTGGCTAAGGCCACCCGGCTGCCATTTCTGCGACCACTGGACACCAGGACCCCATGAACCGGATCGAAATCCGCCTGCCAGGCAACGGCGAGGCTCAGTCTCTGGCGAGCTTCTACGCGGATCAGCATCCCAACAGCAACCATTGCGACAAGCTATGCCATCCCATTCGGCAACGAGCGCTGGGCTCGGCGACCGACGAGCTGTGGCTCGCCGCTGGCCCGGTAACGACCCGGCAACAGGGTCGCTTCCAGGTGACCCAAGCCAGGGACTATCAGTTTTTGACGATCGAAGTGCCGGACGCCGTGCATTCGATGCGTACTAGCACCGAAGCTGCATATCGGGAGCTATTGGCGCTCATCAACGGCAGCGACTACCCGCAGTTGCTGCGTTTTTGGAACTACATCCCTGAGATCAACCAAGGCAGCGGCGACGCAGAGGTATACCGCCAATTCTGTTGGGGTCGTGCCGAAGCACTGGAAGTCGAAGATCGCGCACTGCCCGCTGCGACGGGCATCGGCAGCGCGGACGGTGTGCTGCGCATCTCTGCCTTAACGGCTTCCGCCGCGGTAACAGTCCGGCACCTGGAAAATCCGCGACAGTTAAGCGCCTATCGCTACCCACGCCAATACGGGCCGCGCAGTCCTTCTTTCGCCCGGGCAACTGAGGTAAGCCTGAACGATATGGCTATTTTGCTATTGTCTGGCACCTCCAGCATCGTTCACCATCAGACCCGGCATCCGCACAACCTTTGCGCGCAAACTGCTGAAACCCGCCGCAACATTGCCGAGCTCGTGGCTACTGCCGCCCACGCTGACCGCCTAAAGCCCAAGCATATGCGTTATTACCTGCGCAAACCCGAAGAGCTATGTTCCGCACAAAACGCCTACCAAAGCGCTTTCCCCGACTATCCGTCGGCCTCATTCGTGCAGGGTGACATTTGTCGCGTCGAACTGATGATGGAAATCGATGGCGTGTTCGCCACGGACTGCTGAATCAAGGCTTATTGGCTAACATTTGAAATGCCGGAGCCGATTCTGGACAATTCCCTAGATACACCACTCGAGCGACAACAGACGATATATGGCACAAACTTCTGAACAGCAACGCATGGCCAGATTGATCGTCGACGTATTAAACCTCGAAGACGTCGATCCCTTGAGCATAGATCCGGACGCCATCATGTTCGAAGAAGACGGCTTAGGTCTGGATTCCATCGACGCCCTCGAAATCGCCGTCGCCATCGCCGAGGAGTACGAAGTCCACCTGTCGGCTGAGGACGAGGCCACAAAACAAATTTTCGCGACCTTAGGGAATCTCACCGCCCACGTCGCCCAAGAGGTCAACGGCCGCTCGTAACCTCATGAGCAAGCGTCTGCTCGTTACCAGAGACTGCGACAGCGTTTACGCCAACGTGGCTGGCCGCTCGATCACCGTGGGTGAGTTCCTAGCCGATGTAGAGCAGTGCGCCGAGTCACTCCCCGACAGCCGCTATCAAATCAACCTTTGCGGTGAACGCTACAGCTTCAGCGTTGCATTCTTCGCCGCTGCTGTTCGTGGCCAGACTAATTTACTGCCATCGAAGCGCAGCCAGGCCACGCTGGCTAGCCTGCGCACGGAATACGGCAGCGTCACGACCCTCAGCGACGACCCCCATGCCGCAGTCGATCAGCTGCTAGAGATTAGTCCAGGTGGCGCAGGCAGTACGACAAGCCCAAACCTGGATACCGATTGCGTAGTCGCAGTGGCCTTCACGTCGGGAAGTACCGGGCAGCCGCAGCCTCATGCCAAACCTTGGGGGCTGCTAAGCCGGGGGCGACATATACACGCGCGCCACCTCCCCGGAAATCCCCAGCTGTTGCGCGGACTCGTGGCAACGGTGCCGTCCTGGCATATGTATGGCTTGGAATGGGCGTTGATGATGCCCACCGCAGCAGAGTTTGCCGTTTACTGCGGCAACGATTTTTTTCCCGGCGATGTCGTTGCGGCGTTGGACAGCTTTAGCGAACCGAGCGTTTTAGTTTCTACACCGATTCACTTGAAAGCACTACTAAAAGCACCAGCGCCGTTACAGCCTGTTAGCGAAACTGTTTGTGCAACAGCACCGCTAGCAGCGACGTTGGCAAAACAAGTGGAGCAGCACCTGGGTACGCGATTGTTCGAAATCTACGGCTGCAGCGAGCTGGGCTCCCTAGCCAGTCGCTTTACCGTGCAGGAAAACAGCTGGGAGTTCTTTCCAGAGTTTAGCGTGCAGCAACAGGAAGACCAGCTGACAGTGCAAACCGAACAGCTGCCCGAGGTCATTGAGCTGGCGGATCGCTTCGCGGCCGCCCCGGGAAATCGCTATGAACTGCTTGGCCGAGCGAGCGACATCATCAAAGTGGCGGGTAAACGGGAATCTCTGGCCAATCTAAACAGCGTTTTGCTAAACATTGACGGAGTCGAAGACGGTCTGTTCTACCAACCGGAGGCAATGGGCTTAGCCGATTCGGGTCGATTAGGCGCTGTGGTCGTTGCACCCACGCTCAGCGACGCCACGCTGAAGGCCCGCCTGGCAGAGCAACTGGATTCAGCGTTTCTACCACGACCCATCCATCGGCTACGGTCATTGCCTAGAGAGAGTACGAGCAAACTCTCCATAGACACGCTGCGAAAGTTACTCCGAGACGCATCCAAAGAAGACCATGCCTGATACCAGCGCTCAAGATTGGCAAGCAAGACCGGAAGCCGGCAACACCCTAGGTATGCGCCTGCTCATGTGGGTGGCGAAGCGCCTGGGCCGCAGGCCGCTCTTGCTACTACTGTACCCGGTCACCGCTTACTTCTATCTATCGCGTGCGCCAGAGCGTCGCGCTTCAAGAGCTTTTCTCAGCCGGGTGTTCGTCCGCCCGGCTCGAGATTCTGAGGTTTTCAAACACTTTTACAGCTTCGCGCGAGTCACCGCAGACCGATTCTTTTTTCTCGCCGGACGCGCAGCCGAAGTACCCCTAGAGTTTGTCGGCGGCGATGAGGTTCAACGCGTGGTCGATACCGGCAAAGCTGGAATATTTCTTGCCGCACACCTCGGCTCCTTCGAAGCAGCCCGAGTGGTTGGCCCTGAGCTGGGCGGCATCGATCTGCGAATTGTCCTCGACCAACAGCAGGGTGGGCGTTTCGTCGACATGATGGCGCGCATCAATCCGGAGATGGTGAACAAAATCATTGATAGTGAACAGGGTAACGTCGCCCTGGGCCTGAGCATTGCACAGGCTCTGAGGAACCATGAGTGGGTCGGCTTTCTCGCCGATCGCTTCCGTCCGGGCGACCGCACCACAGACTGCAAGTTTCTCGGAGATTCAGCGCGCTTTCCCCTGGGACCCTACCTAATCGCCAACACCTTCAGTGCGCCGGTCATATGTGCGTTTTGTCGTTTGACTGAAGATGGCTACGAAGTGCACTGCGAAGTTTTGAGTGATGCTGTCCAGGTACCGCGGCAAAACCGCGCAGCTGCATTGAACGCTTTGGCAGATCGTTACGTCGAACGGCTAGAGCACCACGTTCGCGCCACACCCTATGCTTGGTTCAATTTTTTCGACTTTTGGAAGTCGGCCTATGACTAATGTGGTCTATGGGCTCACGACTTGGCTGGCGTGTGCGTTGTTCTACGGCGCCAGCACAGCATCGATGGCTGCAGATACGCTGATTTCAGCAACTGATCCAGAACCTGCTCGGGTAGTACTTCGCGGGTTGCAGTTTCCCGTGGAGCAGCCGGTCGCGTTTTCTGAGCAGCAGTTCAATCCTATGTTGAAAAAACCTATCGTCAGCCGCGGCCAAGTCTGGCTCGAAGCAGATGGCACGATGGTGATGCAGTTGCAGAGCCCCACCGTAGAGCAGCGCCGCCTACTGGGCGACCGCTTGAGCCTCATCAGAGCTGCAGGCACAGACCAAAATGGCCGGCCCGATGCTGGGATCGAGCGACACTTGAAGTTAAACCCGAAGCGCTCGACACACGTGGTGCTGCTTGCAGCTAACGCAGTTCTGAGCGGCGAACATGGGTGGTTGCAACAACAGTTTGCTCTTTCTCTAAACAAACCAGAGCCCACAGCAAACGCAACTCAGGCCTGGGAACTGCTGCTGGTACCAATCGATGCCGAGTTACGGCACCAGCTGTCTTGGATCCAACTGATGGGAAACGCCAGCGAGCTGCGCAGCCTGCGAGCTGATAGAGGGCGCAAAGGGTGGCAACAGCTTGAATTCCACAGCCCCAAACTCTGAGCCTTTGCGCAGTCCCCTGCTGCGCCACCGCTTGTTGCTATTGCTGCCGCTACTACTGCTGCTACTCACGACGGCGCTGTGGCGACTAAATATCAGCTACGACTTGGCTTACTTTCTACCAGCGCCACAATCGCCAGCACAACAAATCCTGGTTGAGCGCTTGGGTCAAGGCCCAGGCGCTGAGCTCATTTTCATGACACTACCCGGCGCTCCCATTGAACAAGTCGAGAGCCTGGCTTCGACCCTGCGCCAGCAACCTTTGTTTGCCAGCGTCTGGCCAGACGTGGAATCCGAACTCGTCCAACTGCCAGAAATCCTGCGCCGTAATCGCCTTCTGTTGGCAGATCTACCGGAACACCGAGACGCCTGGGAACGAGTTCTTCAGCAGCGCCTGGCTGACATCAGCAGTGCTCCGGAAGAGGACATTTTGGCGTTGATCGCCGAGGATCCAGCGCTGCTAGCTACCAGTGCCCTTACCAGTCTGGAGCTACCGTTGGACCTCGCTAGATTAAACAACCCAGAGGAGCCGGTGTTGGTCTTGCGTAGCAGTGCGCCGGCCTTCGATCTCAATGCCCAACAGCACATCGCTACCTTATTGGCCGCGACGTTACAACAGGCACAGCTAGCCGACGCGCAGATCTATGGCACAGGACAGTACGGAGTGGATTTGCAGCGCGCCGTACGTTCGGAGTCGATGCTGTTCAGCAGCCTCGCGGGGCTGGCCTTAACAGCGCTGGTTCTGTGGCGCTTTCGCGGCGTTCTGGCCTTGCTCAGTGCCGCAGCACCGTTGCTGCTCGGCGCGACTAGCGGCCTTTTGGCTTTAAGTCTGTTTGGCGGCGCGGTACACGGCATTACATTGGCCTTCGGTTTTACGCTTTTAGGTGTTGCCGTAGACTATCCACTGCATCTACTCACCCATCACCAACTCCAACCCGGAGCATCCACAGCGCAGCTTTGGCGCACCCTGCGCCTTGGGGTGATAAGTACGTTGTTGGCCTACGCAACGTTTCTACTCAGCGGTACCGCGGGACTGATGCAGCTGGGCCTGTTCGCCAGTGTCGGTATTGGCGTAGCGGCGCTAACCACCGGCTACCTAATGCACGATTTCAGCGCGGCACCGTCCGCCCAGCACCTCGGTCAACTGCAGCAGCTACGCAGCAGGCATTTAAGCCATGGCCCATGGCTCATAGCATTTGCCATCCTTCTACCTTCGCTATCTACGTTTACCCTCTTCAACGACGACCTCAGCGCGCTAACACCAGTGCCAAGCGAAACACTTGCCGCCGACAACGCACTTCGCAAACGGCTCGGCACAGTAGACCTGCGCTACCTCGTGGCAATTCGCGAAGACAACGAAGAAGCGGTGTTGCAAGCTACTGAATCGCTAGCGGGCACCGTAAGCGAGGCTGTTGAGCGGGGATGGCTCGATGGATATCAAAGCATCGCGGGCCTGCTGCCGAGCCAGCGCAGCCAACAGCGCAGGCGGACAAACCTAGCGGAGGGGTTTTCCAGCAGCGGCTTCAGACAAGCCGTCGCTCAAACGGCATTTCGCTTAGATGCTTTCGAGCCGTTTTTAGCTAGCGTGAACGCCGAAGCCAACCGCGAAGACTGGCTCTCAAGTCAATCCTACAGCAGCGATCCAAATCTCAACGATGTGATCGCCAGCCACCTTTACCAAGACAATGACCAATGGGTTAGCCTGATCTTTCTGCAAGGTTTGGCCGACCCGCAGGCACTAGCTGGCCTGCTGGCAACCACACCTCGCGCAACCTTGGTTGACCTGAAACAAGCTTCCGTCAGTTTGGTCAGCGCCTATCGCACTCGTCTACTTGGCGTCTTGACTCTGGCGTTGCTGGCCGTGTCGCTGCTGTTGTGGCTGCGCACTCGGAATCTTCGCAGAGCAATATGGTTGTTGGGCACCTTGCTTAGCGCCGTAGGCCTAGCAACCCTGGGCAAGTTGCTCGTCGACGGGCCGCTTTCGCTTTTCGATCTGATGGCCTTGGCCCTGGTCGCGGGGTTGGGACTCGATTACGCGCTGTTCTACAGTCAGGACAACAACGATCGCAGCAATGGCCGCGTCACCCATCAAGCCGTCACGATCTGCGCCGTATCGAGCCTGTTGGTGTTCAGCATTTTGTCCTTGTCGAGCATTCCCCTGCTGCAAGGGATAGGTTCAACGGTCGCGATCGGCGTTGCCAGCGCCTATGCACTCGCGTTCCTTGGGCGCTACGAAAATCCCACCACCTGATCTAGCGGCGGGGTTGCAATCCCTCGCGCCTGGGCATCCAACATAGCTTGCACACTTTTGGCAACAACGCGAAGCTGCCCAAGGTTTCGCGCCAAGCGTGCCTCGGTTTCAATCTTGGCACCCTCTAGCAGATCTTGTTTCAATTCGTGGAATAGCGGTAGAGCGTGGTGGTCGTAGAAGCGACCTTCACCGCCAACTCGCTGGCCGCCACGGGCGATGCTGCGAAAGCGTTTTTGCATGCCCGAGTTCAGGGCAGCGACTTCCAACAACATGGGCTGGGCCGCTTTCATGAGAGCGAGGTTCTTGTAGGCACCAGAAAAATAGAGCTTCGACAAAACCGCCCAATAGAAAGTGTAGTCCCAAAGGGTCTTGGCCACCATGAAATCCCGATCGCCAAAGCCACCGTACTGGCCTCGATAAAGCGACAAGGTGCTAGCAAAGAATGAAAAGAAGTAGCCTTGGTAGTCCGCATAAACCTGTGGGTCGCGAACTTCGTTGGCAATCAGCTCGGTAATGTAGCCATTCGCCAAGGCGATGAAGTCGCCACCAGGTGAGTACAGCGGATCAGAAAATAACCCGGCATCACCCGTGGTCATCCAACCGTCTTCCGAAAACACTTGAGCACTGGTAACGGCATAGTTTTCAAGCACGTGAAAGTCCAGGGGATCGCGCCCTTGCAGGTGCGCAGCTACCAGCGGATGTTCGCCCTCAAGCCAGCTCAGCAGCTTGTCGTGCTGGCGCACCTGGCCGAGATCAATGTACTTCGGGTCAAATACCAGACCGACACTGGTCGCGTTTGAAGACAGCGGAATCAGCCACAGCCAATACCCAGGACCAGTAAAGTGGTTGGTACTAAGGCGCCGCGAAGTACTGCCACAGCGCGCCTGCCAATTCCTATCTCGACCCCAAGCATCGACGTCAAGGTCACCCTCTATTCGAAACCATACGGCATGGTTATTGTGACGTGCGGGTCGCGACAGCGCCGCCGCCCGCCGCAACCAAGCGCGTCGGCCGCTAGCATCGATTAAGTAACGACAGCGGTAAGTGGTTTGTTGCTCATCGCTATGTAGCTGCACGCGATGCTGGCCGGGCTGCAGGTCGATGTTGCGCACTGTGGTCGAATCCAACAGTCGCACCCCGGAATCGATACAGGCTTGGGCCAGATGATTTTCAAAACGTCCGCGGTCAAGCTGGTAGGTAGGAACAGGCAGCACGCGACTAGCGCCTATTTCATCGTAACAAGCCAGATCATCGGCGATGGCTTTTTCACCCCGCAGGAACAAGCGCAACCCGAACTTAGGCAACTGCATAACCTCCAAGTGCTCTGCCAAATCCAATTCGGAAGCCAGGTAATGGGAGGCAATCTCAACAGTAGACTCGCCTACTTTGTGAGTGGCGTCGGCAACCGGAAACTGCCGGTGCTCAACAACGGTCAGATCCAATTCCGGTCGGCGTCGCTGCAGCTGCCTTGCCAGTGTTAATCCAGCCATACCGGCACCGAGAATGCAGACGTCAGTATTTACGTTGTTCATGTTTGCTTTGCACCCACAACACTCAGTTCTAACAGCGCACCTGGTGCGGCAGCAAAGCTCAAGTTCGAGCGCGCTGCGCCAGAGGTTTGCAGTCGTTCCAATAGACCCAGCGCACAGCCCATGGGGTTTGCCTCAGCCCGACTCACCAGCTCCGGGTGCAAAGGTTGAGAACTGCGGGCACGGATGCCGTTCCCGGTGTTATAGCGCAACTCGAACACCGGCGCCGTTGCCTGAACTTCAACGTTCGCGGCCGTCTGAAAAGGACCCAGGTCTAGGGCCACAGGGGCGACTACCAGCGCTATGCCCAACGTCTCACTGACCGGCAAGATATCTTCAAACGGCACGCCGGTAGCGATGTCAGAAGCGACCAACAGCACCGGCGTGGCGTTGGCGCAAGCCTGGCTGGACGCCTCCAACAATGCAGCACCAAAGCTCTGTTCAAATCCCCCGACAAAGGAGCTGGGTGCCCGATTTTGGGCGCTGATGGTCCAATATCCCGACGGCGCATTATGAACTGAGTTATGAAACTTTGTCGGCGAGAGCAACTTCTCCGTGCCGCTTAACTTGCGACACATATAGTCGGTGATCGCCGTGTCACCCATGGCCGAAGTAAACACCGATGGCACGAGCGCTTTGTTGAGCTGGGCCTGCTCACAGGCCTGATGCGCTACCTCCACAGCAAGGTTGATCATCAAGCCAGCACGGCGACGCTCCTTGGCCGGTATGCTCTCAGGTTTCGGCGCTGCGAACGCCGCGTCGAGATTATGCGACGGGTCGTGTAGCAGGTTCGCCAGATCACCGACGCTGGTCATACCTCGCGTCCACAAGCCACTGCCCAAGAACTGGATCTTCATGTTCTCGCAAAAACCACGCTGCAGTTATTCCCCCCAAAGCCAAAGGAATTGGTGAGTACGCAGGACAACGAGCGTTCGCAACTCTCTAACAAAAGTTCAAACGGCGCCTCGGAATGCCGAGTGTTGATCGTCCCCGGTACGAAACCTGCTACCAACGCATCTAGGCACATGACGCTTTCGACGATACCCGCGGCACCAAGGGTATGCCCGGTCCAGCCTTTGGTGGCACTGGCTAAGGTATTGCTACTAAGCATTTCGCCGCAAACTTTGCCCTCTGTCGCATCGTTTGCGCGTGTTCCGGTGCCGTGCAGGTTCACATAATCAATCTCTTTCATGCATCGACCGGCGGCAGCCAACGCCCGCTGCATAGACAGCCGTGCGCCCAGGCCATCAGGATGGGCACTAGACATGTGATAGGCATCGCAGCTCTCCCCTACGCCCAGCAACTGCACCTGGGCAGAACCAGATTGTCGGGTCAGCAAGGCAAAGCCTGCCGCTTCACCCAAGCTGATGCCTTGACGATCCGGGGCAAAGGGTTGGCAGGGTTCAGGTGATACCAGCTGCAATGAGTGGAAGCCGTAGATCACGCTCAAGCAAAGCGAGTCGGCACCGCCCACGACCACCGCATCGACCAGGCCCTGTTGCAGCCAACGCTCGGCACTGGCAAACACTTTGGCGCTGGACGCGCAGGCTGCACTGATGGTGATCCGCGGTCCCTCCAGACCAAGCTGCGCGGCAACGAAGTCTCCTGGCGCATGGGGATTGTGCGTGAGCGGCTGTCGAAATGCTTCGGTAAACCGACCGTCTTCATCCAGTGAGCGATAGGCCGCTTCCGTTCGATCAATGCTGGAGGTGCTGGTCCCCATGACCAAGCCGACGCGCTCTGGACCGAAGTCAGCCACCGCGGCTTGCACGGATTCTGCAAAGCCATCTTGTGCCAATGCCAGGGCGATCAAGGCGTTGTTGCGACTGATTCGAGCAGCAGGCAACGGCGGCGCTTGATCCAAGGCATCGACGCGACCCAGATAACAAGGAACATCGCAATCTGGCCAACCCGAATTGCTCAGTCCACTGGCGCCCTGACGCAGCGAGTCTCGCATCTGGGTCAGGCCAAGGCCCAAAGCGCTGGTTAAGGTGTAATGCTCAACAAAGGTTTGCAACTGTCGAATCCCATTCCTACTTGGTTCGCTAGCAAACCTGACGCAATAGCCAGCAGAGCGTGTAGTTCGAACCCGTGCGCGGCCACATGGCCGTGTAGCGGTATCCAGACAAGTTCACCGAGCGCTGCTGAGTGTCGCTGGCCAGCGTTTGCAGGGCGCAGTCTAACGTAATGAAGCTGACCTTCGCCTGGATGCCACCTGCGGCTTTGAACAGCGATTCAGCAAGCGTCCAACGGCGGTAAAAGTGATCCTGATCCTGCGACGGACTAGTCCACCCCAAAAACTGGTCGATGCGAGAGAAGTCGCGTGGTTTGTGCTGTTCAACGTCTACCCCAACGGCAATTCCCGGTCCTTTTGCCGCCGCGGTGGCAATCCACGGGCCACTATGAGACAGCGATAGCACCCAGGGCGCAGTGCAGAGCGGGGCCGCGGCCACGGCCGGCACAAACTGCACATCCGGCTGCTCCCCACTTGCGCCGGCCAGCTGCAGGGCGGCATCCAGCACCAACCACTTCTCCACCCGCGTCAACGCC
>JBPCXR010000193.1:0-9505 GCA_051027215.1 Pseudomonadales bacterium
TGCCCGGACAGATCGCATTAACATTAATCCCACGTGCTGCATTTTCTAGTGCAGCACAGCGGGTCAGCCCCACGACGGCGTGTTTCGATGCGTTGTAGGCCGCCTGGTTGGGGCTCTCCCATTTACCCGCCGTTGATGCGATGTTTACTATTCGACCATGTCCGCGAGATTGCATGTGCCTCAAGGCCTCTTGCATCAGTTGAAACACTGAGTAAAGGTTAATGCGCATGATTCGATCGAACTCGTCAATTTTGTACTCGGTGAAGGGTTTGCCAATGTAGATACCCGCGTTGTTCACAAGCACATCTACCCCATCAAGCCAGCCTTGAGCTGCAGCAAACATCTGTTGCCCCTCTTCCGCCTGACCCAAATCTGCAACGTGCGTTTCGACTTGTACACCCGCGTCAGCGACGAGCGCGGCGGTATCATTGAGCTTGTCTTGGTTGGTTGCGGTTAAGAACAGGTTCGCACCCTGCTTGGCGTAGGCCATGGCGATAGCCCGACCGATACCACGACTCGCCCCTGTAATGAGCGCAGTCTTACCCGCAAGTCTTGGCTTTACAGTAACACTACTCATGAATCCCCCAGTGCAGTTACGACCTAGCCTTTATTTTTAGGCTGTTACTACCATTTTACAAACCTCGACCCAGCCTAAACCATATAGACACACGCCAAACATTGCTCGCTTTTCACTAACTTCCTACACCAATGGGTACACGATTACGGGCGCAGGCAGAGCTCTACTGGTGGTGTTATGGAATGGCAGTGGTTAGCGTAGAAACACGTAGGCCGTTTTGTTAACTAAGAAATTGGACATAAGCATGAACGAACTCACTAGTCGACTTAACGACTTTTTGGGACCAGTCGCCTCCAGTGCGCTCGGTCACGCCGTCATAGGCCTGTTGATTCTAATCGTCGGGCTTCTCATCGTACGCATAATCGCTGGCATGCTTACGCGCCTGCTCAACCGAGTCGATTTTCTGAATACGGCAAATCTCAGCAAGCCCATCAGCTCCCTAATCCGCGCCGTACTAACCATCTTTGTGTTAATCGCCGTGCTCGAGCACTTCGGTCTAACCGATGTACTACAACCGCTAAGCAACATGGTCGATCAGTTTCTGGCTGCTGTTCCACGCATCATCGGCGCTGGCGTTGTCGGCTACGCTGGCTGGGTTATCGCGAAGATCGTTTCCGATCTGGTAGGGGCTGGACTCAACAAAGCTGATGAACAACTCGCGCTTCGTACTGGCTCCGATGACATCAAGGTATCCAGATTTGGCAGTGCCTTCGTATTCGGCGCGATTTTGCTACCGATTGCGGTGGCCGCCTTGGGTGTTCTCAACATCCCCGCCATTTCCGTGCCTGCTTCTGACATGATCAATCGATTGATGTCAGCGGTTCCGAACATAGTCGGCGCCGGTATCATCCTCCTGGTTACCTACTTCGTTGCCAAATTCGTTGTCTTCATGCTTACCGGTTTGTTGGAGGGAATGAACTTCAACGCGCTGCCTGAAAAACTTGGCGCCCAGGGCCTGTTTAGCGCCAGCTTCACCCCGGTCAAGCTGGTCAGCGGCGCGGTCATGTTTTTCGCAATGCTCACTGCATCTGTGGCAGCAGTTAACACGCTAGGCATCAGCGTCATCTCGGACGTATTCGCGAAGGTGCTGCAGTTCGGTGGCGGCCTGCTGGTTGGCGGCGTCATCTTGATCATTGGCAACTTCCTCGGCACTTTAGCGCACCAAAAGCTCACCAGTAGCGGCAACGCTGGCCTGGCTAATATCGCCAAGATCGCGATTCTCGGCCTGGTGTTAGCCATGGGCCTACGCTCTATGGGATTGGCAGACAACATCGTCAACATGGCGTTTGGGTTCACCATTGGCGCAGTGGCAGTTGCGGTTGCCATCGCCTTTGGCCTCGGCGGACGCGATGCTGCAAAGAAAGTCGCGGACGATTGGGCAACCCGGGTAAACCGATAACTCGAGCTTTGGTAAGCGCTGCAGCCCGCGTCGCTTACCAGCTAGCCTATCGCTTGCGCCCACTCAACGATCTGAGCGTAGCCATCCAGTACAGCTCGACTGTCGTCAGCCGAGCTCGTCGGTAGCGATAGCACCACACGATTGACGCCTTTTCCCGCCAGCTCCGCCAGTTGTTCCTGGGAACTCACCATGGTCACCAGGGCAATGTCGATTTCGTCGATGCTGCGTCCTCTCTTCTCGCATTCAACCGCTAGCTGAGCCAATCGCTCATCAAACTCCGGCACGTGCACTGGGTACCAGCCTTGGGCGTACTCCGCAATGCGCTCCATGGCCCAGGTGGAGGTGGCGCCGACGTAGACCGGAGGATGCGGTTGGCTAACCGGTTTGGGCTCAACCCACACGGGATCAAAGTCGACGTACTTGCCATGAAATTCGGCGTCTTTTGTGGTCCAGCAAGCCTGCATGGCCAGGATGTGCTCACGCAATACCTGCCAGCGTTCATTGAATGCGACGCCGTGATTTTCAAGCTCTTCGGCGAGCCAACCGGCACCAACGCCAAACAGAAATCGACCATTGGACAACGAATCCAGCGATGCAATCCGCTTGGCAAGGGCAATCGGATGGTGCTCTGGCACCAGGCAGATGCCTGTAGCAAGTTTCAGCCGCTCGGTTACCGCAGCCGCTTGGGCCAGGAAAGTAAAAGGTTCATAGCTTTCCCAGTAGATGCTGGGAAGATCGCCACCCATTGGATACGGCGTGCGCCGCGAGGCCGGGACGTGAGTGTGCTCCACAACCCAGAGCGAATCGAAAGCTCGAGCTTCGAGCTCGCGAGCCAGTTCAACAGCGCTCATAGAGTAGGCTGTGGGAAAGTTCGAAATACCGATTTTCATTGGACTATCCTAAGTGTTACGCACTGGGTCTACGGACGCGCGAGCATGGACTTCTTGTAAAATTTCTCCGTGCTTGGCACGAGTTATACCGCAAAAACTCACAAGCACTATAATCACCAGCGATAGGCCCAACCAAAGCGTTCAATCGCCAGCGGATCAACCGAGGCTGGCGTACTGCCCGGTTCGATTCCAGCCAGGTCGATGATGAATCCCGCCAGCACCGGTCCGGCGCCACCGACGACTTTGCCAGCAAATCGGGCATCTGGTCGACGGCGTAGATCAAGCGCAACCACCAGCTTAGCGGGGCGGGATGTGACATTCGTTCTCGCTTACCCTGAGTTAGATTTGCAGCTCAACCTTCGTGATCCCGAAAAAGAAGGGCGCGACTCGTTGCCCGGCCCGGCGCCGTAGCGCAGCCCGCGACAGCAGCATTGCCACTACCGTTCTTAGCGATTCCCCCCACCAGGCGCGACTCAGCACCAGTTTAGGGGGTTGTGCCTGCAGCTGCTGGATCTGTGAGATCTCAGGCATTCGCTCAGTCTGAATGTCGCGCAATGCGCGATCAATTTCTGCTTCGTGAGGCGCTGTTTGTTTAAGTACGGGCACCAGGTAGTTTGCTGCCACGATGGAATCCCGCAGCGCAACGTTGAGCCCCTGCCCACCGACCGGAGACATGGTATGCGCTGCATCACCGAGCACCAGCGCACCTGGCGCTGACCAACGCTCAACACAATCAGATACCGCGGCGAGCAGAAAGGGCTTCTGTGCCGCTGCGCGGTGCTGACGCAAATGCTCGGCAAAGTCAGGGGTTACCTGCTTTGCCATCTCTTCAATCCACTGTTCTATGCCACGCTGACGTAGTTCACCAAAGGTCCCTTTCAGGATCACCCAACCCAGCTGTAGCTTCTGATCCCACTTGCGGTACGCCACCAGCAAATGACCACCGCCCACATAGCCTCGAACGCCCCGCCAGTCTTCAGGACAGGGCAATTCGCACCAAACGATGTCCATCGGCGGGCTGATCTCTTGTACTGGCAACGACAATTGGCGGCGAACGATGGAGTTCCTGCCATCGGTGCCAATGACCAGATCAGCGTCCAGCTGCTGCTCACCTGCAGCGTTTCGATAACGAACGCCGTTGATGCAAGCGTCGTTGCGCACCAGCTCTTTTACTGCTGCACCGCGGACGAAGTGGAAGCTGGGGAACTGACTGGCGCGCTCAACGATGGCTTCGAGCAATCCAGGTTGAGAAACCGCCATGAACTTCGGCGTATCTTGTTCTTCGGCGTCTAACTCTAGGCGGAAGACTGATCGTTGACTCATATAGATCTGGGCGCTGTGCTGGGTATAACTCGGTGTGGCGTCCAGCAAATCTAACAGCCCCATCTGCTCTAGCGCATCCACACCGCTAGGCATCAAGACTTCGCCTCGAAACTCCCTGGCGAAGTCGCTGCGACGCTCTAACAAATAGACGTCAATGCCCTGCTGCGCCAATAGGTAGGCCAAAGTGGCGCCAGCGGGACCTGCTCCAACAACAGCAACAGTGCTCACTATCGAATACCTCCCTCTTTGGTTCCAGGGCACCCACTTGCGATGGTCGTAGGTGTTGGCACGAGTCCCTATCCCTTGATTGGCTGCTTCAATGGGTGGTACCAGATTGGTGACGACCAGGCCCGTTCTTGGATCGTTGTCGCCAGCTTGGGGTTCGGCGCCTGGCCTGCGTTGATCGCGTCCCAAGTCGACCAACGACAAGAAGGGTTTTCCAAAACGCGAACATAATAGAAAGCCCGACTGTTGGGATCGAAACTGGGATCCTGCCAGAGCCCGCGCAGCTCTGCTGCACCCGTGTCGGCAGCAGTCGAACAATCTTGCAGGTTCACACTGGCGTTATTGTTAGGACAGCGGTGGTTTGTTGCCACCCGCTTACCCGCCGCACAGGCAACGTCGTAAACGGCTTCTTTCGCGACCCCGGCTTCAACCCATCCTTTGATAATCTGAATGCGTTGTAGCGCTTGGCTGGCGGAATCCTGGGTCGCCCAAACATAAAATTGCGGAGCCCGGCCATCGGCGACTGCCAGCAAATCTCCCCCCATAGGTACGCCGTAGCGATACGCTGCCTCTAGACCCGCCGCCGACGTTGGATCTGCTGGCAAATCGTAGCCAGCAAAAAAGCGCACTCGAACTCGCGGCCCAGAGGTAGCAAAAGTCTCTTTGCGTTGCATGGCGCGAAAGATCGCCGCCCGCGTGTTCGCCTCCGCCCAAACACCCGCCAAACCCGACGCGCCCCAAGCACTGCGCACTACCTCAGCATAGGTGCCGGTCTGCGCTGCGGGCACGGAGCCCCGTTGTTCTGGCTGAATGTCCAGCAGGCCGGTCTTACCCCAGTAGTCGTCTTCTCGAAACGATCCCGCAGCGTTGTGGGTGTCGGAAGAACCAATGAGTCCAAATTGGTACGGGTTAAATCCTGCTGTAGCCAATTCCAACCCCAGCAGATACGCCTGCCGCACATAGCTACCCTGAGGCTGGCTCGGGTTTTGCGTGCCGATGGTGGATTCCATGATCTCGAAATCAGCCCATTCGTCGTTGGGAGACAATAACGGGTGTGTGTCGGATGTGCCTTTGACTTGGGTAACCTCAACCAGCGGTTCATTACGCATGCGCCGTGTTGCATATGCGGCATTAATGGCATTGCCAGCCCGATCCGTACGTTCGAACATCCAGCCGTTGGAGCCATTCGAATTGTGCGGAATGGCCAGCAGATGAGTCCCTGAGTCGCGCTGTTCATCCATCCACTGCCACAGCTTCTCGGGGTTGTTTTTGGCATCCAGTCGGCTAAACGGTAGTGCCGGGACCTCGCTGTCGCGAAACAGCACATTCCGGTGCAGGTTTTCTCCGCCTCGACCTCCAGCAGTAAACTCGTAACCTACAAAGGTCGTAAAAGCACCGGGGGCGTTATGACGCTCGGCAGCGTTTACGACCTCCTGCCAAGCACCTTTCACCACGCCAAGGTCCAACAGGTCATCGTCTTCGACAAAGCCCCGCTCTCGCGGCAGCACCTCGGCAAAAATTGCATCGCGTTCTAGCGGCGTGCGCGCAGCACGTAGACCGATGGCCAACGCATGCTGACCGACAGCGCTCGATGGATCATGCATCTGCTCAAACATGCCTAGATAGGTTGCATGGTCGGTCACAGCGGCAAAGTCCAAGGGCACCCGTAGCTGCATTGCGCGCCCCGAGGCATGGCCTAACGGTGCCCCTTTGGCAAACCCATAGGCATCGTCGGGACTAGCCCGGGTGCCGAAAATGTAGGCATCAAACGAATACTTCGTATGAATATGCAGATCGCCGAAGTAGGCCTTGCGCTGCCCAGGCTTGTCGGCGTTGGCGCTCAGCTCTGCCTCGGCAGCTGGCACCCTAGCAACCTCGGGGGTAGCGGAAAAAGACGGCATTGGGGTACCGGGCTCCTGGCCACATGCAGCAAGAAACATGGCGGCGAACGCTGCCGCCAAGCCCTTTCCCGAACCCTTGCTCACCAGACGAACCTCCGAATATTGTCAGACAAACCAAGCCTGTACCCAAGGCTAAAGTCAATGCCCGAGACAAGCGTGGCAACGACGCCAGCAGCGCTCTCGCTGCCCCAACGTCGGCCAGCTTGTCTCGATCGAATGAGCTTATATCGTACTGGACATCGCTTGCCGCGCTTGGGAGACTGCGCGCGCCAGAGGGCGCGTGCACGGAGAGGTGCCGCGACCTCTAAAACAATAAACGAGTTACAGGGGATCATCATGAGACTACGAGAGCCTTTGGCGTTCTCGGTGCTGGCGGCACTGCTGTCTGTGGGATACGGCGTACCTGCCGTTGCCCAGGAGACAGCAGATCAGACCATCATCGAAGAGATCGTCACCATCGGTACCCGGGGTAAGCCCCGCTCCGTCAGCCAGTCGTTGGCACCAGTGGATGTCATCAGCGGCGACGACTTTGTCAACCAAGGCGGCGTCGACGTCAGCAACTTGCTGCGCAACGTTGTGCCTTCCTTTAATGTCAATGACCAACCCATCAGTGATGCGGCAACATTGGTTCGACCCGCCAACCTGCGCGGTCTCGCACCAGATCACACACTGATGCTGATCAATGGTAAGCGCCGACATCGCGCTGCAGTCATCACCTGGCTGGGTAACGGCCTGTCTGATGGCTCCCAGGGCCCGGACATTGGCGCCATCCCTTCGCTGGCGTTAGATACTGTTGAAGTTTTGCGTGATGGCGCTGCGGCTCAGTACGGCTCAGATGCCATTGCTGGGGTTATCAACTTCAACCTAAAGAACTCTGCATCTGCAGGCGCAATCGAAGCACGTTACGGATCCTATGAAGAAGGCGATGGTGATCAATTTCGAATCGCCGTCAACAAGGGCTTCCCTCTGGGCGCGGCTGGCTTTATCAACGTGACGGCAGAGTATGCAGAAGCTGATGACACTGACCGCTCTGTGCAGCGTGGCGATGCCGCCGACTTGATCGCCGCAGGCTACCAAGGCGTAAATAATCCTGCGCAAATCTGGGGCACACCAGAGATCGAAGACGACATGAAACTCTGGGTGAATTTCGGCGCTGATTTGAGCGACAAGGTCGAGTTGTTTGGCTATGCCAACTACAACGACAAGACTGTTACTGGCGGCTTCTACTATCGCAACCCAACCAATCGTGAAGGTGTTTATGGTGACGGTGACGAACTGCTCATCGGCGACCTAACACCCGGGCCTCTCGGTCAAGACAACAGTGCGTTCCCGTCACTGAGCGCAGGGGATGGAATCGACTGCCCGGCAGTGCCGCTGACCGGGGTAACGCCTGACGCCGCAGCTTTCGGACAAGTTTCTGCTGACCCGAACTGTTTCAGCTTTCAGGAACTGATTACCGGCGGCTTTACCCCGAACTTCGGTGGCGACGTAACCGACACTGCCATTCTGGTTGGTCTTCGTGGTGAGCTCGATTCCGGCCTAGGCTGGAGCGTTAGCGCTTACTGGGGCAACAACGAAGCCGACTACTTCATCAACAACACAGTGAATGCCAGCCTCGGGCCGGACACCCCTCGCGATTTCGATCCAGGTGCGTACGAGCAAGAAGACTTGAACTTCAACGCCGACTTCTCCTATCGATTTGCCGATGCAGTAAACCTCGGTTTCGGTTTCGAGTATCGCGAAGAAGAATTTTCGATCAACGCCGGCCAAGCGGAGTCTTACATCGATGGTGGTCTAGGCACACAAGGCTTCAGTACTTCGACCAACGGCTTCCCCGGCTTCTCGCCGGCCATTTCCGGCAGCTTTAGCCGCGACAACTATGCCGCGTACGTAGATGCCGAATGGGATGTAAACGAGCAGCTGATTCTCGGTGCCGCAGTACGCTTCGAAGATTTCGACGATTTCGGCTCCACCACCAACTTTAAAGTCGGCGCAAACTACGCAGTGAACGATAACTTCGGTCTGCGCGCCACGGTAAGCACCGGCTTCAAAGCGCCAACGCCGGGGCAGTCGAACGCCTCTAACATCTCCACTCAGATCGTCAACGGCGTTCTGGTCAATCAAGGCGTGATTCCGCCTGATAGCCCAGCTGCTCAGCTGCGCGGTGGCGGAACGCTGGATCCAGAAGAATCCACCAACTATACGTTCGGCGTATACTTCAGTGCCGGTGTATTCGACATCACTGTGGACTACTTCGATATCGATGTAGACGATCGATTGAGTCTGTCTAGCGATTTCATACTGACCCCCGAAGACCTTGATACTCTGGCCGATCAGGGCATCGACGCTTCGGACATCTCGGAGTTCCGCTTCTTCACGAACCAGTTTGACACCAACACTTCTGGCTTCGACGTGGTAATAGCAGCAGACACCGAGTGGCTGGGCGGCACCACGACCTGGAATCTCGCCTACAACTACACAGACACCGAGGTAACAGATCGCGACCCAGATTTGTTGGGCGACTCCAGAGTCGCGCTGATTGAGGACGGTACACCAGAGACTCGCTGGAACCTTACGGCCAATCACAACATTGATGCATGGCGCTTCCTTGCTCGAATCAACTACTACGATGAGTGGTTCGACAACGAAGCGGGCGCCACCTTTGATGACGAGTTCGTCGTCGACCTGGAAGCTGCCTACATGATCAA
This sequence comes from Pseudomonadales bacterium, assembly GCA_051027215.1. Classification (GTDB taxonomy): domain Bacteria; phylum Pseudomonadota; class Gammaproteobacteria; order Pseudomonadales; family Azotimanducaceae; genus CALHVX01. Next base: position 9,024 of record JBPCXR010000193.1, read on the forward strand.
CGAGAACATCGAAGTGACCGTCGGTGGCCGCAACGTATTCGACGAGAAGGGCTGCAAGACCGACAGCTGCGGTGGGCTAACTGCTACAGCGCTGGGACTACCTTACAGCCAGTTCACGCCGTTTGGCTTTAACGGCGCGTTCTACTACGGTCGGGTAACTTTCAACTTCAACTAATCGCCGGCGCGATCCAGCGCCAGCACTCAAAGCGGATGCTGATTACCGAATCAGCATCCGCCTTACCGCGACGACGAAAACGCCCCTCTGGCCGCTATGATCAGCAGTGCCAAACCAATAGAACACCGTGAAGGATCAGGCGACATAAACGAAGCCGTACGCGACGACCTTCTGTTGCATCGCGCTAAGCTAGAGTTTGGGCGGTGCCCAAGCAACAGCCAGAACCAGTAAGCCGTTGGTTACACCCCCCGTGTGGGCCCTCACCCACTTGCCGCGCCATTGCCCCAGGCATAGCATGCTCATGGGC
>JBPCXR010000194.1:0-13265 GCA_051027215.1 Pseudomonadales bacterium
GCGAAGGCGTAGCGCGTTTTCTAAAAAACCAACTGCTAATGCAGATAAAGAAACAGCGCTAAGAGATGTCAAGCAAATCCAAAGTACTGATGCTCGCGCCGCAGCCGTTCTTCTCGCCGCGAGGTACACCATTTAGCGTCTACTACCGAACCTTGGTGCTCACGGAGTTAGGTTACCCGGTAGACATTCTGACCTACGGGCAAGGCGAAGATGTGGACCTACCCGGAGTGCGCATCATTCGAACGCCTGGGCTGCGCTGGCTAGGCCGCATCAAAACCGGGCCCTCTGGGCTAAAAATCATCCACGACCTGTTCATGGTGATCTACTTTTTTGGCTTACAACTCAAGAATCGCTACGCCATTGTACACGCTCATGAAGAAGCCGTTTTCTTCGCCACGTTGTTCAAGCCGCTGCTGCGTTATAAGTTGGTTTACGACATGCACAGTAGCCTACCTGAACAATTGTCGAACTTTAATTTCACCACGTCGAGATTATTAATCGGAATGTTTGAGCGCCTAGAACTATGGAGCCTCAAGGTGGCAGATGCGGTCATAACTATCTGTCCGGCGCTAGCTGATCAGGTCGCAGAAATCGCACCGTGGGCGCAGGCAAAGCATCGACTAATCGAAAACTCCATCTTTGAATCGGTGAGATTGCAAAACGCTGGTCAAGGTGACGCAGCTACCGCAGAGCTTGATGCGCATCTGCAAGATCAGGATGAGCGGAAGCTGATTGTTTATGCCGGAACGCTAGAACACTACCAAGGCATTGACATACTCCTCGAAGCAGCACAGCTGCTGGCAGGCAAGCGTCAAGACTTCTTACTGATCATCGCGGGTGGGCGCCCAGAACAAGTGGCCCATTACCAACATCTGCTAGCCGCTGGGTTTGCCCATCAGATCCGACTGATCGGACAGATATCCCCAGATGCTGCCCGAGCGCTGACGCTGAAGGCGGATGTCATCCTGTCGCCGCGCTCCAGCGGCAACAACACACCGCTGAAAACTTATGAGCAACTGGCCTCAGGTGTGCCACTGGTGGCGACCCGAATTTATTCTCATACCCAAGTGCTCAGTGATGAAATGTGCGTGTTGACCGAGCTCGATGGCGAAAGTTTCTGTACTGGGATCGAGTCCTTGCTCGACGATGTGGAATTGGGCGAGCGGCTTGCCTCCCAGGCTCAGCGTCACTACGAACAACACTACGCCAAACCCGTATATACGAAGAAGCTGGCTGAAATACTGGGCATGCTGAACTGATGTGCGGCATTGCCGGTTATGCGCACTTCGATGGCTCACAGCTCCCGTCAGATGTGCTGAGCCAAATGTGCCGAGTGATTGCGCATCGGGGACCTGACGATCAGGGTATCGGCCGTTATGACGGCGTTGCCATGGGCATGCAACGGTTGGCGATCATCGATCTAGCAGGTGGCAATCAACCCATTGAAAGTGCAGATGGCCAGTTCGCCATCACCTTCAATGGTGAGCTGTACAACTACCAGGAACTACGCAGGGAACTCGTTGCCGTAGGCGCGGTGTTCCGAACTCAGAGTGATACCGAGGTTGTGCTGCAGGGTTTTATGCACACGGGCCCAGCGTTCTTAGACCGCATGCGAGGTATGTTCGCCTTCTCGCTTCTCGATCGCGCCAAGCAAAAGCTTTATCTCGTGCGAGATCAGATAGGAGTTAAACCGCTCTACTACTGCAATCAGCCCGGCGCCTTGGTGTGGGGCTCCGAAATAAAATCTCTGTTGGTCTATCCTGGCGTACCTCGAGCGCTGAATACTGATGCACTGGCAGAGTTTCTCCGCTGGGAATACGTCCCTGCGCCAAAGACGCTGTTCAACGGCATTCATAAGCTGGAGCCCGCGCAATTGCTAGAGTTGGATTTGCGTTCCGGCACCCAGCAATTGCAGGAGTACTGGCAACCGCCGGCTGCCGGTGCCGATAGCAGTACTCGAGCCGAGCACGTAGATAAACTGGCGGAGCTCATCGAGCACTCGGTGCATCAGCGGCTGGTTGCCGATGTGCCGCTGGGCGCTTTTCTGTCTGGCGGCGTTGATTCTTCGCTGGTGGTCTCGCATATGGGCGAGGCAAGCACCTTTAGCATCGGCTTCGATGACCCCAGCTATAACGAGTTGGCTTATGCGAAAGATGTCGCCGCCGCGCTGGGCGTGTCCCACCGCTACGAAGTCCTAGACCCACAAGTGGCCCAGTACTTTGATGAGCTCATGTATTTTTACGATGATCCCATCGCCGACTTCTCCATCTTTCCCACCTATCTCGTTTCTCGTCTCACCCGTGAATCGGTGACGGTTGCGTTGTCAGGTGATGGAGGCGACGAGCTCTTTGCGGGTTACGACACGGTGGTTGCGCAAAATTTAGCTCGTCGAATTGATGGGGTTCCGGACTTCCTGAAACAGCTAAGTCACCGGCAGATTTTTGATCGCCTGCCACCACAGGACCAAAAAAAGGGTCTGGTCAACAAGCTCAAGCGATTTGCGGAGGGGTTCGCCCAAGATCCAGCCCTTGGCCACAGCCGTTGGCGGCGCTTTGCCGATGACCAACTGTTGGGTCAGCTCTTGCCAGATCAGCCTGGCTCTGTGGCGCAAGCCGACCAACACATCGCGGCGCTGTTTGCTGCAGCGCCAGGAGACGATTGGGTTAATCAAGCACTGTACGTCGACTTTAAGAGTTATCTCGCTGACAACTGCCTAACCAAGGTCGATCGCTCCTCCATGGCGGTCTCTTTGGAAAGCCGAGTGCCGCTACTGGATCTAGATTTGGTGAACTATGCTTTTGCCCTGCCGGGGGATCTGAAAATGGACGCAAAGGAAAGCAAATCTTTGCTCAAAGCCGTTGCTGCCAAACGGGTTCCGGAACATTGCGTGTATCGAACAAAGCAGGGTTTTAGCATCCCCATAAAACAGTGGTTGGGTGGCCAGTTTAAGCCGATTATGGATCGTTATTTGTGCGCTGAGCGACTGAGTCGCCAAGGCCTGTTCGATCCCAAAACCGTCACCCAGCTGATAGGCGAACACCTTTCTCAGAAAGCCAATCACAGTCACATCTTATGGGGACTGATTGTATTTCAAGCCTGGCATGATCGCTGGCTCACGGGAGACCTAGGCCAATGAAAGTCTTGGTGACGGGAGCCACTGGATTCACTGGCCTCAATTTGAGCAAAGCCTTGGCGAAGGCTGGGCATCAAGTCCTGGCCCTAGCGCGCGATAGCTCTGACTGTTCGGCCTTAGAGGCCACAGGCATTGAATGTTTGCGCATTGATTTGTTTGATACCGAAGGCGTACGAGGCGCGATGGAACAGGTAGAAGTGGTCTATCACCTGGCAGCCGCTTACCGGACGGAGCACGCCGATCAATCGGAGTTCTGGCGGGTCAACGTTGAGGCAACCCAAGCACTATTGGAAAATGCGGCGGCGGCCGGTGTTCGGCGCTTTGTGCATTGCTCGACCGTTGGTGTTCAAGGGGAGATCACGGAGCCACCGGCGGCAGAAGACTATCGACTCAAGCCTGGTGATCACTATCAGGCTTCTAAGCTCGAAGGTGAGCAGCGGGCACTGGAGTTTAATGGCCGTGATGGCTTAGAAACAACGGTCATTCGGCCGGTGGGCATTTATGGTCCCGGTGATGATCGATTTTTGAAGCTATTCAAAGCCATTGATCGAGGGTTGTTCTTGATGATTGGCAGTGGCCAGACGCTGTATCACATGACTTATATCGATGATCTCGTGCAAGGTTTTCAACTTGCCGGTACCCATGACGCGGCGCCGGGTGAAGTCTTCACCATTTGTGGGCCCGAAGTCGGTACACTAAACGAGCTCGCCCAGGTAATTGCCAACGCGTTGGATAAGAAGTTGCGGCAGTTTCGCGTGCCGCTCTGGCCGGTACTCGCAGCCGCTCACGTATCAGATTGGCTGTTCAAGCGTTTTGGGGCGCAATCGCCCTTATACCCTCGTCGGGTGGAGTTTTTTCGTTTCTCTCGGGCTTTTACCAGCGAAAAAGCCCAGCGAATGCTGGGCTATGAACCCGAAGTTTCGCTCAATGAAGGAGTCAGGCGAACCATTGCTGCTTATCGGCAGGAAGGGTTGTTGTAGCGATGGCTGCCAGTTTGCGTCGCTGGGCAATGCCACTGCTGCGCTGGGTTGGTACGCTCACACTATTGCTATTGATCTTTCGCAGTGTTGATTTTGCTGAGTTTCGATCAGCCTTGGCCCAGGCGCTATGGCCGTATTTGGCTTTAGCGGCGCTTACGCTCATTGTCCAGCGCTTGCTCATGGCGCATCGACTACAACAGGTTACAAAGCTGTTCGACGACCCACCGAGCTATCACGACAGCATCGCGATGATTCTCACCAGTTCCCTGGCGGGCTTTGCGCTACCCGGCGGAATCGCCACGGACGTGGTTCGAGGTTACCAGCTGAACAGCTTAATCAAAAATCCCGGCAACGCGATTTCCGCGGTGCTGCTGGACCGCTTCTTTGGAATATTGGCTATCTTGTGTATCGGTGCGATGGCTGGAATGCTAGCCGGTTCGGAGTTGGCTGCACAGTACCGCTGGTTTCCACTTGCCAGTCTTGCTTTGTTGGTGTTCGGGTTATTGCTGGCGCGTCCGCTCATGTCGTTGTTGGAAGCGACGGTGATCGGTAGTGTGAGTGCGGTCAAAAAGCTGTTTTCGTTCACCGATGCCTTGTTGCGCGGGTTGGCATTGAACCGCCAGACCGCCTATCTCTTTGCGATCTCGCTCACCATACAACTATCGCGTTGCCTAATTTTCTTCTGGTTGTTCTTTGCGATGTCGGTACCCGTCTCCCCCAGTCACGTATTTGTATTCGTCCCGGTGATGTTTATTTTGATCATGGTGCCGGTATCTGTCGGTGGTCTTGGCGTGCGGGAAGGCATTTTGGTACTGATGTTTGCCCCAATGGGCGTCGAAATAGAAAAGCTCATTCTGATTGGGTTCGCGAGCCATCTACTGGAGTTCCTAACAACCCTGCCTGGCGGCTGGTACTTGCTACGTGGGCTACCGTCACGGCGATCCTCAGATCATTAGATGTATGCAGGTAGAGGGGGACTTATGCTCGGGCTAGCCGTTGGATGGTTTGCGCGGTAACCCCAGGAGCCGTCGTGAACTTGACTCCAGTTACATGTAACGCAGTGCCTTTGTCGTCAACGCTAAATGCTGGGCGGGTCGCGAGCTGAGTGGAGCCGGTCGAATTAACCGGCAGCACACCGCATTGGACGCTGGCCACCTCATCCATCGATAGTGCGAGGCCGCTCGCCCTGGCCAGCTCACCAACAAATTTAGGGATGTGGGGCAGGATCTGCTTGCGGATGTCGGACATATCACTGAATGGTTCTGTACTGGGCGCGTGGCCGGTGCCGGCGTAAATTCGCCCGTCCCAGGGCCGCAAAAACACGATCTGACCCTGTGAGGTCCTGAAGGCAATGGCGTCATTGCCGATCGCGGGTCGCTCAAAAATGACGTTCCAGGCAAGCGAAGGCGCGTAGCGCGGGCTGAACCCCAGGCCGGCTTTCCATGGCGCGGGCCATAATCCGCTGGTGTCCACCACGCGCTGGGCATGGACGCTCTGTGGTGTGAGTGGGTTGGACGTTGGCTGTTGTGCTACCTCGGCAGCGTGGTAGGTCAGTTCATAGCCCTGATTCACCGTATCGATGGCAATTACATTGCTGTCCTCAAAGACATCGGCGGATCCCGGGCTAGAGCGTGAGAGTTGTAGAACATCGGCCATCAAGCCAGGCAGATCATCAACCTGACCGTCGTACCAGCAGAAGGCGCCAACCGCGTCCGCCATGGAAAGTTCGGGGGTTGTTGCCGTTAGCTCGGCACGACTTAGCAAGTGGGTTTTCGGGATTAAGTGTGACTCATGAACGCCCTGGTTGCGGTGCAGCGATAGGCTGTCGTTCAGCAGTCCTGCAAGTCGCATTAGCCAAGGGCGATAGATACTGCGACCCGATAACGGGAGCACGAATCGTTTGATGGACGTGCGTTCGGGAAAATGTTGCAGGAACCAGCGCCTCTGGCTGACCCCTTCGAAGAACCGAGGTAGGTCCGCGGCTTGCAAGCTCCGGAGCCCACCGTGCAGGGTTCGAAAGTTATTCGCGGTGGTTGCACTTCCGAGCTTGTCTCGCTCAATCAGGCAGCAGCGCCATCCTCGGTTAACGGCATGCAGTAGCGTTAGCGCACCGTAGATCCCGCCGCCGATAATCGCCAGATCGTAGGCCGGCGCGTTGGCAGTTTCTGGCATTGACTCAGGCGTCCAGGGATCGCACTTTCTTGTGGCGAACGTTGCGTAGCGGCTGCCTGGCGACTTTAACCTTTACGGGTACCTTGTAGGGCTCCAGCCGGCTACGGCAATGGTTGCGAATCAACTTTTTGACCTGTTCAGTTTCCTCGCCAATTAGACGCACCGAGGCAACGACGATTTGGCCGAGTATGCTGTGGGACTCACCGGAAACTACAGCAGTCTCAATCCAATCGAGTTCTTCAATGACTGCTTCTACTTCTGAAGGAAAGACCTTTTCGCCGCCAACGTTGATGAGCTCAGAATCACGACCCAAAATTCGATACCAATGGCCATCGGAGATGACTCGATCTCCGGTACAAATCCAGCCGTCCCGCTGTTCTGGTTGAGCCGCGTTCAAGTAACCGAGCATTGCGCTGTTGGTCTTAACCCAGAGAATCCCGTTTTCGATCCGAGTGGTCATGGATTCGCTGTCGAGTCGAATCCAAGTGCCATCCCCAGCCCGGGTACGGGTTCTCGGTGAGCCGAACTCCGTCGTGCCGTACTTCTGGATGAGTTGCACATCAGGAAACAATGCGCGAATTTTCTCCAACGTTGAGGCAACGATGGGCTCTGAGCCGTAGGTAATGATCTCCAAGGAGCTTAGATCCCGCTCAAAATTGATCGGCATCAGGCTTAGCAGGCGCAAAAAGGATGGCGAAGCAGGCAATACTTGAACTTGGCACTGCTCGATGGTGTGCAAGACATCCGGGACGGATCTGGAGCTTGGAATGACTAGGCAGCCACCGGCGTACAAGGTGTAAAGCAACGTATCTACACCGGCAATATGATCGAGCAGCAAGAAACCTAAGGTGCGTTTGCTCTTGTTCGCGGTCAGGATGTGAGAGCTGAACTTCTCGAAATCGTGCAGCGCCGCTTTTGGCTCTGCGGTCGAGCCAGAGCTGAATACTACGAACCCTGCTTGCTCGTTGTTTGCGAGGGTGCACAACAGAGGGTGAGATTCTGTTGCGCCAATGCCTGTGGGTTCTAGCGTGTCAGATTGGGCTGGATCGAATAGCCAGTGGCTGTGGGTGATGCCACATTTCTGCGCTAGGTTCGATGCCGCAGTAGGTAGCAGCACGGCCACTCTGTGCTCGGCGATCACGGCCAAAAACATGGCGATGCGCTCAAAGCCGTAATCCCCACGAATGGCGATTGTCGAACCAGCCGGTGTCGAAGCAAGACGCTGTCGCACCAGACATCGATACTGCTCGATCTGAGCGAGCAGCTGATTGTAGCTGTACGTTCGTTCTTGACTAACAATCGCTGGCTGCTCGCCCCGTTGTCTGAGTCGGCGAAACAGCTCTAGTTCAGACACCTAGAACACGCCCCCAAGGTACATCACTTGACCCGTAACAAAATCACTGCCCGGGTCGATGAAGAAATCGATGACGTTGGAAACATCGGCGAACTCGCCCAGCCGCGGCACGCACTGTCGCGCCACCAGTTGTTCAATCTTTTCTTCGGACACGCCTCGGATCAGATCGGTTTTGATCGGCGTGGGACCCACCGCATTGACGGTGATTCCGGTGGGACCAAGCTCCTTGGCGAAGACCTGGGTAAAATTTTCAACTGCGGCCTTAGATGCCGCATATACCGCCTCTCCTTCCAGCCGCAGTGGGGTCGCCACAGTCGCAAAATTCACTATACGGCCGGAGCGCTTACTTAGCATAAGCTTGCTCACTTCTCGACAGAACAAGAAAGTCCCGAAGACGTTCGTTCGAAAAATGTTCTCCACGGTTTTTAGTGGCGTGAGCATGGTAGCGTTCATGGAGGCGATGCCGGCATTGTTTAGCAGTACATCGATGCGTTTGTGGGACTTGCGAATACTGTGCACCATGTGTTGCACGGCTTTTTCGTCGCTGACGTCGACAGCAAAGTCGTGATAGTGCTCGTGGTTTAGATCTGAAGCTGTGCGACTGCAGCCGAACACCACATCGCCTTTCCCCAGATAGTATTCACACAGGTAGCGACCGATTCCCTTGCGCGCACCCGTGATCAGGATATGTCTAGCCATGCTGAACGGAACCGGCACTCATTGCCAGGGATTTCAATTCCTCGTCTATGAACTCTACCAACGCAGCAACGCTTCGGTACGGGCTATTTCGCATGGACATGGCTTTTTCGCTGGCCAGCAAAACTTCTTGTTCGAACTCATCGGCGATGCGTGTTTCGATGTCGACGATTAGCGTCACCAGAGACAGCGAATCAAGTGCGTTGTCCCCGTCGTAGAGCACGGTATTAGGCTGCGGCTGATTTAGATGCTCGTACTCAAGCTCTTCGTTCAGCTCTGTGACTGCTGCGCATACTGTCGCTAGGATGTTGTCTTTGAGAGTATTCAACTGCTTATCTCTTCATGATGACTTTTGCTGGATTGCCCTGCACGATGGAATCATCTGGGTAGCGTCTGCTGACGAGGCTGTTGGCAGCGACGATGCAGTTGTCTCCGATGACAGCGCCATCCGTAATGGTGGTGCCTGAACCTATCCAGACATTCGAGCCAATTCGTATGCCTTTAGACAGGCTGCCCTGCTCATCGAGCGGGACGTTTTTCCGTCCATACCGGTAATTCACTGCGACGATGTTAACGTTTGCACCGCAGATGAAGTTATCGCCGATGTAAATACCTTGCTCGCCGGAGGCGATAAAGCAGCCGTTGGCGATCCCGGCTCGGGAACCAAAGCTGACAGGCCCGTCGAAGGCCTTGATCTTGGTGAATGAACCAACGGTAGCGCCCGGCCCGAAGCGGAGATTGCTGGTCAAATCGACTTCAGCCCGATGACTGACTTTGGCTCGAAACTTGGCGAAATAGTAAAGCGTGGTTACAAACCCCGGTACGAGAAGTCGAGCAGCGCTTTTTGCCGAACGGTTCGAAGCAGTCATTGGTGTAATCGTACCGTCCATGGGGGGTAGAGGTGTGCGACTTTCGTAATTGCAGGGGGGCGAATTATAGGGCCATTTAGGCGCTGGTCGGGGTCAAACGGCTCACAAAATTGCGCTCTCGCCGGCCCAAAGCTGAGTCGAAAGCGAGCGAGCGATGTCTAACCCTGGGCCGACCTGGCGATACGCCACCAGTTTGTTGCCTGCATCAAAGCATGGGAGTGGATTTTCCGTTAGGCTTCGCGCGAAACTCGCTCTCTGAGTGGCAATACGCCCCGGCTGGCGAACCTAATAATTGGACGATTAGAGTGGTGTATTACTTCTAGCATGTGGCTGTTCTGCTTATACCTTGTGCTGTTGCTGTTCGGCTACTGGGTGCCCAGTTCCTTGGCCTGGATGCGTTGGACGGCACTTGCCGGGGCCCTGTGGGTCTTAACCTGTGCGGTCGGCTTGCTGGTACCGTTCTGGGTGGTGTTGCCCGCGACCGCCATTATTGGTTGCAGCGACTATGTGATACCCAAGCGCCTTGCCCCGCGCTTACGCGTATTCGTTGGCGTTTTGATTCATCTGTCGATTTTCGGGTTGTTCGCTTCCTTCAGCATCGATCAGCCGCCCTTGTGGCTGCCTGTGGTGGTGGCGCTGGGTCATACCCTATTGGCAACGCTGATTGGACCTGAAGCGCCGCGATTTCGGCCACTGCACCGGCGCTCAGTACTCGTCGCTATGGGTTTCGTCTGCGTAGTTGCGGCTTCGCTGCTGATCTTCAATTGGGATCGAACCAGCACTGCTCTGAGTCGCATACAGCTTACCTCCATTCCCTTCGCCTCACTTCGAGCAGTATCAACCCCGACCCTTGAGCAGTTGCCCCTGACCCCGGGCATTGCCTGGCAATCGGTAGTGAAGCCTGCTGACAACAACAGTTGCGCCTTGGTGCTCCACGGTGCTGATCCCAACGGGGCACGACAAGCGGCCAGCCAAAGTTTGATCGCTGCCCTCCATGAGCTTGATACCTACGTTGTTGCCATCGATCACCCGGGCTATGGCCTATCCCCGGTACCGGATGGCGATACCGTACAAGCCTGGGATCCAGGCGCGTTAACTGAAGCAGCCTACGCCCACTTGGAACGATCACAGTGCGCAAAGGTCACGGTCTTTGGTCATTCGATGGGTGCCAGCGAAGCTCTACGATTGGCGGCTAGTAACAAAGCTCCGAACGTGGCCTCCATCAAGCTGTTGGGTGCCGGTGTTTTCGAAGGCACGACAGAATCTGACAACTATTGGTATAAGCGCTTTCACCAGGATCGTGGCCTTGACCACAACAGTGTGCCTTTTGAGCTGTGGAAGCGGATCATGCAAGCCTATTACCATAACGGTCACTTGGCAGAAGCGCTGCCCGAGCGCAACAGGAGTGCGATCGAGTTCTACGTATATGATCAGGAAAATCCAGATCTGGCGATCACTCGGGAAACGCTGTGGCAGATTTTGGACAAGCCCCGACGTATCAATCTGCCGATGAGCCATTATTTCAACGCGGTATCTTTCGGCCCGGTGCTTTTGTTGGATTCACGGGCGATCTCCCAAGCAAAGCGCAGCTTGTCCAGCGTCAATGCGCAGAGCACCCTGATCGCTGGCACTGATCCTGCTGTGGCGCAGAACGCTGAATCGATCACAAGAGCGGCACAGTGAATTACACAGATCCTACAGGACGCATTTGCCGCTTTGGTAAAATGCTTCGAATAACACCATTCCAGGAAAGTAGTTAGCCTCATGGAAGATCTCATTAGCCTCATTCAAAAGTCGCTGACCAAAATCTGGTCCAATCGGCGTTGGGTTGCTGCAACTACGTTGCTTTGTTGTGCGGTGGGCTGGACGGGTATGCTGTTCATTGATGACCAGTACGTGTCTACAGCGAGGGTCATCGTCGACAGCAAGACAATGTTGTCGCGTTCGCTGGAAGGCCTGGCTGTGGATTCTGAGGAGGCTCAAGGGGAGTTGCTGAACGTCGCCAGATCCCAGCTTCTGACTCGTGACACGATTGACAAAATCATTCGTGCCAATGACCTGGATCACGAAGTGTTCGATGAAGAAGACATGATGGATCTGCGTGGATCTGTGATTGGGCGCACCACCATTCGCACCGACAGTACAGACACCACAAACCGTCGCTCGCCGGACGACATCATCGAGATCGAGTACGTCAGCTCTGATCCCAATGTCGCCCACATGTCGGTGTCGACCTATCTAAATATTCTGCTCGAGAAGGTGCTTGGCGCAAGCCAGCGAGGTACGGAAGCCACAGAGCGCTTTCTGGTCGGCAAGGTAGAAGAATATCGCAAAGCCCTCGAAAGCTCAGAGACCACACTCAAAGAGTTCAAGCGACGAAACATTGGTCTGGTGCCTGGCGAAGGTGAGAACTACTTTCGTCGGGTTGAGCAGCTACGCAAGGAGCTGCGCGATAGCCAGTTAGAAGAAGCTGAGCTGAATCGCCAGCGAGAAGAGTTAACCCGTCAGATTCGCGGCATATCCAACAGTGAAGCCCGAGGTGAGAATCTGGGCATGTTGAGCTCACCGCGCAATGAAAAGGTAGCAGAGCTCGAGGCAAGGCTGCTAGATCTGCTGCTGGTTTACACGGACGAGCATCCGGATGTTGTGGCGTTGAAGAACACTATTGCTGGCCTTAAGCGCAGCGGCAGAGGCAAGCTCACCGGTCAGGAACAACTAGATGTCGCTTCCCTGTCTGGTAATCGCGTGGTCGAAGAGTTGCGGGTTGAGCTGGGTAAATCAGAGGGGAGCCTGGCCGCAGCACAGGCCAGAGTCACAGAGTATCAGCGGCGCCTGTCTGAGCTCGAACAGGCAATCAATACCATTCCCGAAGTCGAAGCGGAATTTACTCGCCTGACTCGAGACTACTCCACCAACAAACAGCGCTACGACGAGTTGCTGGATCGCTTGCAGTCGGCGAGGCTGTCGAAAGCACGTGATCGATCCGAAGGTGAAGTGTCTTTCAATGTGATCGAACCGCCGCAGGTGCCAGTGGTTCCATCCAAGCCGAACAGGCTGTTGCTGGCGTCCATTGTGCTGCTCGGTAGTATTGCTGCCGGCCTGGGTATGGGGCTGCTAGTGGAGCTTTTGCGACCAACATTCAGCGATGCGAAGGAATTAGATGACGCTTTCGGCTTGCCAGTGCTCGGATCGGTGCATCACTTCGGTGGGGTAGAAGCCATTCGGGGTAACCTGACCACCTACGCCGGTCTCTTTGCGGCGCTGATAGGGGCCTATGTCATCTACCTGATCGCTGTGGCATAACGGCAGCGAAATCGATCGACTCGCAGTTCCCCGTGCTCCTCAGTGCGAAGGACAATCGTCTGTATGAGGCATTCCCGGAATGAGTCAGCGCGCCATCCTTGTTCGCTCCCCTACCCGGTTTGAGGCGTTCAAGCAAAAACTCACGGAAAAGGGCGTTAGCGTAACCGTTATCGATTTCGACGATCCCGAATGGATTTTCACCGACTTCGATGCCCACGACTTTCTAATCTACTATCCGTCGTTCGAGCGTGTTAGTGCCCACCCGTTGTCATTGAGCCGAGTTCGAGACCATCTCAACTTCATTGCACAGGAGAGCCCCAGTCTTGCGCTATATCCTGACGTCAATGGCGTGTATTACTACGGTGACAAGTTTCGCCAGCACCTGCATCTAAAAAAGCACGGTTTTCCAACCCCTGAGACAATCCCTTTGTACTCTCCCGAATCCGTTGGTCAAGCCGCAGAAAAGCTGGGTTTTCCGATGGTGGTGAAAAACCGGTTTGGTGCCGGTGGCGACTACGTACTCCTGGTACAGGATCGGAAAGAGTTAGCAGCACTGTATCGTCGCGCTGCAATGGATTATTCCAGCATGCGGAGCATTTGGGCGCTAACAAAGTCGACTTTGTTACGACGGGAATTCTACTACTGGTGGCTCAAGCGCAAAGAGCTGAACTACCCTTTTCTCTCACACCCACTGCTAGCGCAGAAGTTTCAGGCCCACGAACGTGACCTAAAGGTGGTTGTCGGCGACAGCGTTGCCG
>JBPCXR010000195.1:0-3516 GCA_051027215.1 Pseudomonadales bacterium
CCGATAAAAATCCCCATTTCGAGTTCGTGATCCAATCGCTTGCAAGGCCCCAGAGAAGGCTCTGTCGCATCCGGCGCCTTAGTTTGCCCCTTCGGCCGGTGAAACGATTGTCCCGACACGTCAATGCTGGAAGCTCTACCATGGTAGCCGATCGGAATCCACTTGTAGTTGGGCAATAAGGGGTTATCCGGCCTAAACAGGGCGCCAACACTGGTGGCATGGTGCAACGATGTATAGAAGTCCGTGTAGTCGCCAATGTGGCAAGGCAACGTATACTCCGCCTCTGCCTGCGGCACCAAGCACTCGCTCAAAGCAGTTTGGCTGCCCGAACCCGACTGCAATGCGCGAGATAGCGCGAGGCGCAGCGCCGACCATGCCTCTGCACCCATACCCATGAACTCATTGAGCGATGTTTGGGCGCAGGCTTGTGCGGCTGATTGCGCGATACCATCAAATATGCCTGCAGAATGCACGGCCGCCAGGTCGACAATTTGGTCGCCGATCGCCACGCCGCCACGAAAGGCTTCGCCGCTGCCTTTGCGACGAAACTGTGCAAAGGGAAGATTTTGAATGCTAAAGTCACAACCGGCTTCGTTCGCCGATTCAACCCAGCTGGTTAAGCTCACATCATGGGTTTGGTTTAGCGCAACCATTCGTATTCTACCTCACTTCATTTGGTGTGGTGGAGACCCCCAAATCCACGGAGGCCGCTGTCTAGTCGTCGAATAGGAAGTTAGCCCTGAAGCTTGTCCCACACCTCGAGATCACGTTCTGCAGTCCAGATGCGCGGCCAATCAACCCCGTCGAACTCGTCCCATAAGCGTTGTACGTCAAAGGGTAGGCAATGCTCGAATATGGGCCATTGACCGAACTTGGGGCCTAAATGCGCATGAGTGGCTTCGAACGCCTCCTTGAGGGTACCACCGGCGCGGTGCACCTCACCGACCTTCTCGATCATGCCGTTCAAAAAGCCCCGGGTTTGCTCTATCGCTGCATCGACTGCTTCGCGACCACGTGCAACCGCACCGCGGCCACCCACAACCGCTTCGGCTTCAAATGACTTCACCATATCTAGGGTGCCGGTGGACCAATCCATATGAAACGCGTCACCGGTATAGAGCGCGGCTTCCGCTTCCACTAGATCTCCTGCGAAGAGGACTTTGCTTTTGGGCAGCCAGGCGACAATATCGCCAGCGGTATGACCGCGACCACAATATTGCAGAATCAGGCTACCGCGATCGCCGCCCAGCGGAATCTCCAGGCGGTCGTTAAATACGATGTTGGGGTGGGTTAAACCCGGGATACCGTCAGGCTCGCGAAACAAGCGCGGCATTCTTCCGAACTCGCTATCCCAGTCTTCCTTGCCCCGCTCCTCGATCAGAAATTTGGTTTTTTCATGGGCAATGATGGATTCTGCACCGAATGCCGAGGCTCCCAGCACCCTGACCGCATGATAATGCGATAACACCAGGTATTTAATCGGTTTGTCGGTATGCTCGCGCAGCTTGACCAGCCAATCGTTGGCCGCCTTGGGCGTGGCCCGGGCTTCGAACGCTATCAGGAAATCTTCTGCCTCGATGGCACCCACATTGGGATCGCCTTCCGCGGTGAGGGCATAGACGCCATCGGCGAGCACCTCAAGACTTTCTACCTTTTCGCCGAGATCGGCGGATGATGCGAACGCTTTCTTTGTCATGCTATCTACTCCCTTCAATTGAGTATTTGTATCAATAGATCGATGGTTGTTAACTGCGATTGTTCGATTAGCTTCAGCAGCTGGCCAGCACGACTAGTCGTGAGAGCTGGAAGGTTTGGCACATTCGATGGCTTCCTGAAGCACATTCATGTCACCAATATGGTTTGATAAAATCAACACCAGCTTGGCATTAAGTTTTTGACTTTCTTTATCGGAAAGTCCTGCGTGCAAGTCGATCAACTCTTGGTAGAAATCGTCTACACGCGCAATCTGTAACTCTGTTCTCAAATGATCAAATTGAACTGTCATCGAAGGATACTCCCATTTTTCTGGTCATTCATTACAGGGCACTAGCGCTGCGCCGTTGCCGTTAATGCGGCCTGCTTCACCATACTAACGTTAAAGTGTCGCCACCGGCCCGCGACATGCTGATCGGGTCTGATCAAATAAAAAGTCCCCGGTGTTGCATCGTAGTGTTTGGCTACAAGTCCTTCTTTATCAACAATTCCAGTTGATCCGCTAGCTTGGATAGTGATGACATCGATGGGAACGACGCTGTCCGCAAGAGCGTCCGCAGCGGAAAAAGACTCTCCATCAGCCGTAAAATACAGCCCTTTAAATCCCCACCCCAACAGCTTGAGCAACCAGCCATCCTCTCCATCGCAAGAGATCGGCGCATCCATGCAGGATGCTCCCGGGCGCTGCTTGGGCGTAAACTGATCCTCGTCTTCCGTATTAAGCGGTGACTCATCTAATACGCACGGCACTGACAAACGGCCACTGTTAACGAATGAGCGCGCAAACTCCAGGTCACGCGCGAGCTCAAGACAGGCATCACGAAAGGCTTCGCTATTTTTCGATTTCGGGGTCATGAAATCGGTGCTACGCGATGAATTAAGAATATTCTCGTCAGCGCCATAAATGCGTTCATCATCGTAGCTATTGAGCAATTCCGTCGGTGCCTGACCTTTCAATACGTAAGCCAGCTTCCAGATCAAATTGTCCTGGTCCTGCAGGCCACCGTTAGCTCCACGCGCCCCGAAAGGTGAAACGAGATGTGCCGAGTCCCCGGCGAAAATCACACGGTTGTGAACGAATTTCTCCATTTTCAAACAGGAAAAGTTGTAGATGCTCACCCACTCGTAGTCGAACTCGACGTCCGGCCCAAGAAAGGCGCGCACCTTTTTGTCGACATTTTCCGGTTTCATTTCTTCTTCCCGGTCGATATCCCAACCCAGTTGGAAGTCCAGCCGAAACACGCCATCGGGCTGCTTGTGCAACAACGCGGTTTGGTCAGGATTGAATGGTGGGTAGAACCAGAAGCGCCGTTCAGCGGGAAAATCCGCCTTCATGCGCAGATCCGCGATCAGGAAGTTGTCCTCGAAGCTGCGGCCTTGGAATTCCAGTCCCAACATGGCACGGATGGGGCTACGATGACCATCTGCTGCGATCAGGTAATCACAGGTCAGCTTGTAATCACCTTCCGGTGTTTTAACAGTCACGGTCACCTTGTCTCCGTCATTGTCGACTGCGATGACTTGGTTCTGCCAGCGGATCTCGGCGACATCGATGGTATCGAGCGTATCGACGAAATACTCTTCGGTATAAAACTGCTGCAGATTAATAAAACCTGGCATTTTTTGCTCTTTGTCGGGCAGCAGGTCGAAGGTGTATACCGGATCCCGATCTTCACCGACATAGACCTTGCCAATCTCCCAGATCACCCCTTTGTCTAACATGCGTTCGCCGGTACCCAGTCGATCGCAGATATCCAGCGTACGTTTGGCCCAACAGATCGCGCGGCTGCCGTCACTGACCGT